>DATBKS010000098.1:0-19929 GCA_036555755.1 Thermoleophilaceae bacterium | reverse complement strand
CTCGCGGAACGTCCGCTCGTTCTGGCGCACGATCACGATCACCTCGCCGCAGAGCGCCGCGATCTCGGGCGCGCCGCCGGCGCCGGGCAGGCGCACCTTCGGCTTGTCGTAGTCGCCGCCGATCACCGTGGTGTTGATGTTGGCGTAGCGGTCGATCTGCGCGGCCCCCAGGAAGCCGACCTCGATGCGGCCGGGCTGGAGCCAGTAGTTGAAGATCTCGGGCACGCTCACCACCGAGTCGGCGGTCACGGCGAGCTCGCCATCGCCGATCGAGAGTGGCAGCCGCGTGGGCTTCGAGCCGATGCAGCCGGACTCGTAGATGAGGACCAGGTTGGGCGCGTGCGTGCGGCGCGCGAGGTTGGCCGCCGTGCTCGGGAGGCCGATGCCGACGAACAGGCTGACGCCGTCGCGCAAAGCGCGCGACGCGGCAACAGTCATGAAGTCGTCAGGAGTGAACTGCGCCATAGATGTCTTCCTCCAGCCACTGCTGGAACTTGTCGCGGTCCCTCGCGATCGGGTCCCACGCGCGGTAGGCGTCGTTGTCGCGGTCGTAATACCCCTGCGCGTACGAGGGGTGCGCGCCCCGCGGAGCTTCGGCCACGTACGACACGACCCAGTGCGGCAGCACGATGGCGCCGGGCACGGGCTCCAGCTCGTCGACGATCTCCTCGACCGTCACGATCGAGCGCTTGGAGGCCAGCACGGTTTCTTTCTGCACGCCGACGATTCCCCACAGCTGCACGTTGCCCTCGCGGTCGGCGCGCTGTGCGTGGATCACGCCGACGTCGGGATTCAACGCCTCGACCGCGGTGAGCTGCTCGCCGGTAAACGGGCACTGGATCGGCTTGATCGAGGGCGTGCGCTCGGGAAGGTCGGTGCCGACGTAGCCGCGCAGGATCGCGAACGGCAGGTCGGAGGCGCCGGCGGCGAAGCGGTTGGCCATGCCCGCGTGGCTGTGCTCCTCGAGCTCGAGCGGCGCCGGCCAGTCGTTCTCGACGGCGTCGCGGAAGCGGTGCAGCGAGCCTACACCGGGGTTGCCGCCCCAGGAGAAGACGAGCTTGCGAACGCAGCCGGCGCCGATGAGCTGGTCGAAGATCACGTCCGGCGTGAGCCGGATCACCGTGAGGTCGCGCCGCCGCTGGCGGATCACCTCGTGCGCCGCCGCGAACGGAATCAGGTGCGTGAAGCCCTCGAACGCGACCGAGTCGCCGTCGCCGACGGCGCTCGAAACGGCTTCTGAGAGTGACAGCAGTTCCGCCAAACCGCTCAGCTCGGTTCGCAATATGAACAAACGGTCACATCGCGCACTGTAGCGCACGGTCCCGCGCCGGAACAGGCCGCGTGGACGCTTAACGGAGCCCGGCGTCGGTCTTCCGGAGCACCTCGACGAGGTACTCCAGATGCCGCCGCATCGCGAGCTCGGCGGCGGCCACGTCGTTCTTCCGGACGGCCGCCGCGATCGCGCGGTGCTGAGAGAGGATGCTGCGCTTGCTGGTGCGCGCGCCCACGTGCTTGATGAGCGAGGGCTGGAGCACGTCCAGCACCCAGCGCGTGAACGCCATCAGCAGATCGTTGCCCGTGGCCTTGGCGAGCGTCTCGTGGAATGCGCCGTCGGCCGCGTTGAAGACCTTGTCCCCCGGCTCTGCCTTGCTCGCGCGCGCGATGGCGGCGTCGAGGGCGTCCGCGATCTCCGGGGTGCCGGCGGCCGCGGCAAGCCCGGCGACGGGCACTTCGAGCACGATGCGCGCCTCGAGCAGCTCGCCCAGGGAGATGCTCTCGGTGGCGAGCATGATCGCGATCGTGTCGCTCAGGTTGCGGCCGATCCCCTCGTTTGCCGTGCTCTCCACGAAGATGCCGCCGCCGCGGCCCTGCGTCGAGCGGATGAGGTGCGTGCTGGCGAGCAGCCGCAGCCCCTCGCGCAGCGTCGGCCGGCTTACGCCGAACTCGGCGGCCAGCTCCTGCTCGGTGCCGATCCGGTCGCCCGGCTTCAGTCCCTGGCTCTCCACATAGCGCCGGATCTCGGTGGCCACGTGCCGCGACGAGTCCGTGCGAACGGCGGGAAAGCGGCGACGCGACTGTTTCGAGCCCTGGGCCATGAGCGTCACTCAGTGTATGGGCGCACCCCTCCCGCGCGCGAGAGTTCTGCGCGGGTTGGCGGCCTTTCAGGCACCCTCGGCCCAGGACACGCTGAGGCCGTCCCGGCGGCCGAAGCGCTCGAGGTGCGAGCCGATCACGCGCTCGAGGCGCTCGAGGCTCTCGGGCTCCTCGGCGACCACGCGCAGGGACAGCACGCCCTCGCCCGCGTTCAGCTCACAGCGGCCGTAATCGAAGCGGATCTCCCCCCTGGTGTCGCCGAACGAGGCCTCGTTCTTGTGGCCGAAGTGCTTGCACAGCTGGCGCATGTAGGCGACCGGCTTGGCCGCGTCGACATCCGCGGTGGAGCTGAGGGAGTCAGTCATTTGGAGTCCTTGAGCGAGTTGAGATGACGTTAAGCGTCAGACAGTACTCACACGTATTCAATATGGTCTTTGTTCTGGTGGGTGGAGTCACGTCTGGATACGTCCGGCGGGCACGCGAAATCCCCTCGATTCGGGGTATTTCTGCGTTTTCTACGACCTCGCCACCCACACTACAAGCCACAGCTCGGTGCCAGGAGCGTGGTCCGCATTCGGATGTCAGAAGGGTCTTCAACTGTCTGACATTCCTTGACAACTGTCTGACATTCACAGACACTTGTTCGTGCGGATCGCGGATGTTCGTTCGATGAACGCACGACGGCGTGAGAGAGAGGACGCGTCGCAGCGACCCAACCGTCGCGGGCTTTGCCGGGCGGATCGCTCGGTGCCGGCTGGAGGGGAACGTTGGCTGATCGGAGAGGAGATGAGCTCGTGACGGACGGTTCCGAGCGAGAGCAGGTAGGAGCCTCGGCCGGCTCCGGCAACGGCCAGGGCCAGGGCACCGTGAGCGCCCCGCCAGCGCAGCAGCCGCCGCTGCCAGAGGGCGCCGGCGAGGACCGGCATGCATCGATGAGGTCGGTCGCCACCCGCATCGTCGAGATCGAGTCGGTGCCGGTGCTCATCGCGACGATCGTGATCGTCGTCGTCATCGGCATCCTGCACCCGGAGTACCTGAAGTGGGGGCAGCTCAAGGACGTTCTCCAGCAGTCGGTGTACGTCGGCATCCTGGCGGCGGGAATGGCGTTCCTGCTGTCGATGCGGGAGCTCGACCTGTCGGTGGGGTCGATCTTCGGGCTCTCGCTGATCAGCTCGGCGCTGCTGATCAGCCACGGGATGAACCCGTGGCTGGGCGCGCTGATCGGGGTCCTGCTCGGTGGCGCGATGGGGTTGATCAACGCGCTGCTCGTCCAGGTGATCGCGATCCCGGCGATCGTCGCCACGCTCGCGACACTCTCGATGTACCGCGGGCTGGCGCTGGCGCTCGCGAACGGCCAGCAGGTCACCAACCTCCCGATCGGCAACTCGTTCTTCACCAAGCTGGGCGGCAACACGCTCGGCCTGCCGACGAGCGTCTGGATCCTGATCGCCACCGCGCTGATCCTCACCGGGGTGCTGCGCTTCACGCCGTTCGGCTACCGGGTGCGCTCGATCGGCTCAAACCCGGAGGCGGCGACTTTCTCCGGCATCTCAATCCCGCGCGTGCGCATCCAGGCGCTCGTGCTCATGGGTCTGCTCGCCGGACTCGCCGGCATGCTCGGGCTCGCGTTCTTCGAATCCGGTGATCCGAACATCGGCACCGGCTTCGAGCTGCAGGCGATTGCCGCGGCCGTGATCGGCGGCACGCCGCTTCGGGGTGGCTCCGCGACCGTGATCGGAGCGGTGTTCGGGGCGATCCTGCTGAGCGCGGTCAACGCCGGCCTGCCGTTCCTGAACGTGCCCCAGAACTGGAGCGCGTTCACCACCGGCGCCGTGATTCTCGGCGCCGTCTCACTGGACAGCCTCGTGCGCCGCAGGCGTCGGGGACACAGCTCAGGACTCGCGCTGTGAGGGATCCCGCGCAGCGCACTGCAGGTCTCAGGTCATCCAACCGTGGAGGGTTCCTCATGTCGTTTGGTCGTTTGGGCAAACAACGACTGCTGTTCGCGACAGCGGCGGCCGCGATCGTGCTGGCCGCGGCGCTGTCGGCATGCGGCAGCTCGGGCAGCAGCACAAGTACCAGTGGCGGCAGCACAAGCGGAGGGGCGAGCACGGGCGGCTCGGCCCCGAAGACCGCCAAACTGGCGATGATCACCGCCTCGTCGACCCAGAACGCCTTCATCGAGATGGCGGACGGGGCGAAGGCGGCGGCAGACGCCACGCCTGGCGTCCAGCTCGCCGAGGCGGCGCCTAACGGCATCAACGGGCCGCAGGAGGTCCAGCTGTTCCAGTCGGCGACGCGCACGTCGCCTGACGGGGTGGCGGCGATGACCACCACGCCGGATCTGTTCGTGCGCCCCTTCTCGCAGGCGGTCGATCAGGGCCTCAACGTCGTCGCCGTGGACGCTCCCGGCCTGCCGGGGTCCAAGGTCACGACCTTCGTCGGCAACTCCAACACCGAGCTCGGGGAGAACCTCGGCAAGAAGATGCTGGAGAAGATCCCCGCGAACGCGAGCGGTGAGATCGTCATGGGCAACGACGTGCCCGGCCTGCCGCTGCTCCAGCAGCGCCTCGACGGGATGAAGAAGGTCATCTCCGCCGCGCGTCCGAACCTGAAGTTCGTCGGCCCGTTCAACGTGGGCGCCGAGCCGACGGACAACTACAACCACTGGAACAGCGTCGTCAAGGCGCACCCGAACGCCGTGGCCTACCTGGCGCCGGGTGACCAGGACGCGGTGTCGTTCAACCGCATCACCAAGCAGACCGGCAAGAAGTACCTCGTCGGTGCCTGCGACGTGGATCCGGTCGCTCTCCAGGCCGTGCAGAACGGCAACGTCTACGCGCTGGGCGATCCGTGGCACTTCCTGAAGGGCTACATGGCGATCTCGTTCCTGGCTGCCAAGAAGCAGAAGGGCACGGCGCTGCCGAACGGCTGGTTCAACCCAGGTTCCGGCATCGTGGATGCACAGAACGTGGACCAGGTGATCGCCCGCGAGAAGAGCAACGCTGCGCGCGTCGCCTTCTTCAAGGACACGATCGACAAGGAGCTCGCCAACCCGGCGGCGTACACGAAGCCGCTGGACCAGGCCAACTAGCCACATGCTCGAGGCGCAGGGCATCGACAAGTCCTACGGCGGAGTAGTCGCGCTGAGCGGCGCGGGCCTCACGGTCCGCGCCGGCTCGGTGCACGCTCTGCTCGGGGAGAACGGGGCGGGCAAGTCGACCTTGGTGAAGGTCATTGCCGGGGCGGTACGCCCGGATGCCGGTGTCCTGCGTCTTGACGGCAACGAGGTCTCTTTCTCGAACACCGCGGAGGCGGCGCGCAATGGCGTTGCGGTGGTGTCGCAGGAGCTCAGTCTGTTCCCCGACCTCGACATCCTGAGCAACCTCTTCCCCATGCGCGAGCCGACGCACGGGCCGATCATCGACCGCAGGGAGATGACGAGGCAGGCGCGGCCGGTGCTGGAGGAGCTCGGCCTGAAGGTGAATCTGCGCCATCCGCTCGGCTCGCTGAGCCTTGCGGAGCGGCAGCTCGTGGAGGTGGCGAAGGCGCTCGTCACGAAGCCGCGTGTGCTGATCCTCGACGAGCCGACGTCCGCGCTCGAGTCGGCCCGCACCGAGGCGCTCATCAGCACGATCAAGGTGATGCGCGACCGCCAGGTCGCCGTGCTGTTCGTCTCCCACATCCTCGAGGAGGTGATGCAGCTCTGCGACGAGGTCACGGTGCTGCGCGACGGCAACGTGGTGATGGAAGGGGCGAAGCGCGAGGACCTGACCGTGCAGACGATCGTCGACGCCATGCTCGGCGACCGCTCGAAGCGCGAGCAGGGCATCGCGAGCGAGGCCGCGGAGGACGTCCACGCCCACATCGCGGAGGCGGTGGACAGCCCGGTCGACGGCGCGAAGGGCCGCGCGCAGGCGCTCCAGGTCGAGGACGTGAGCGTGGAAGGGCGGCTCCAGAACGTGAGCTTCAGCGCCGAGCCGGGCGAGATCGTCGGGCTCGCGGGGCTGACGGGCGCGGGCCACATGACGCTGATCGAGCTGGTGAGCGGCCAGCGGCGGCCGACGAGCGGCAAGGTCCTTCTTCCCGGCGGTAAGCCGGTGCCACGCGGATTGCGCAACGCGATCGGCGAGGGCGTTGCCCTCGTGACCGGCGACCGGCGCCGCTTCGGGCTCATGCTCGACAAGCCGCTCTGGGACAACATCGGGCAGGTGCGTGCTGTGGCTCTCGCGCGCGACGGGCTGCTCATCAGGAGCGGCAGCTTGCGCAAGCACGCGCGCGAGCACATGAAGCGGCTGCGCGTGCGGGCGCCCTCGGCCAACGAGACCGCCGGGCTCTTGTCGGGTGGCAACCAGCAGAAGGTCGTCTTCGCCAAGTGGCTCGACGCGACCCCGTCCGTGCTGCTCCTCGACGACCCCACGCGCGGCGTGGACGTCGGCGCGAAGGCGGAGATGCACGCGCTGATCCGCTCGGCCGCACAGGCGGGCGCGATCGTGCTGCTGTCCTCGACCGACCTCGACGAGCTGGAGCACCTGTGCGACCGCGTGCTCGTCTTCTACCGCGGGCAGAGGACCGCGGAGCTGGCGGGTGGGAGCCTGACCGTGCACGCGCTGCTCGAGGCGATGAACACCGGCCGCCTCGACCGGGAAGCGGCCTGAGCGCCGGGGCTGTGGCGCGCGGCGGCAAGGCGCGCGAGTTCCTGGCAGGCACGCGCATCGTGCAGGGCGCGGGCTGCGTGCCCGAGCGGCTGCCCCACGAGCTGGCAGCGCTTGGCGCGCCGGTTGTCGCGCTCGTCGCGGACAAGGGCCTCGCGGACCTCGGCCTGCTCGTCGCGCTCGTGCCGGGGCTGCCGGGCATAGAGGTGCCGCTGTGCGGGTTGATCGGCGTCGATCCGGACATGGCCGAGGCCGAGCGCGCCGCCCAGACCGCACTGGAGCACGGTGCGAAGGCCGTGCTCGGCATCGGCGGCGGCAGCGCCCTGTGCGCGGCCAAGGCCGTGGCGATCAGGCTGCGCAACCCCGGCCCGCTCGACCGCTACATGGGCCGGGAGAAGTTGCCAAATCCTCCCGCCCCCGTGATTGCGATTCCGACGACCGCAGGTTCTGGCACCGAGGTGTCGCCGGTTGTGGTGCTCCATGACTCCTCTCAAGAGCGCCACGTCGTGATCCGGGGGCGGGGGTACGAGCCCACCGTCGCGCTGCTCGACGGCACGCTACTGCGGTCGCTTCCCGCGCGGCCGATGGTTCATGCGGCGCTCGATGCGCTGAGCCACTGCTACGAGTCGCTCTGGTCGCGCGGCGCCAGCCTGCTCACCGACGCGCTGGCGCTGGCGGCGGCGCGCACGATCCGGGGCGCGTTGCCGGCCGCGCTCGAGGGGTCAGAGGAGGACATGCAGGACCTGATCGAGGCGAGCGCGATGGCCAATCTGGCCTGCGGCGCGGCGGAGCTGGGGCTCGTGCACGCCTTGACCTCGGCGCCGTCGGTGTCGCTGCCGCACGGGTACCAGAACGGGGTGCTGCTCCCGTGGGTGGCCGAGTTCAACCGGCCGGTGCTGGACGAGCGGGCTGCGCGGGAGATCGACGAGCTGCCGGGGTTCTACGAGCGGATCGGGTTCGAGCCGCGGTTCTCACCGGGATTGCTGTCCGGTGACGATGCAGAGGCGATGATCGCCGCCGGAATGTCGAACCCGTTCCGGGCGACGAACCGCCGCCCGTCCGTGGAGGCGGACCTGCGCGGGATGATGGCCTCCGCCGGCGCGCCGGTAGGCGCGGCGTTTACCGCGCAATAAGGGCGGTCCGGGGCGAAGCAATCCCATCTGGGTGTTGCTGTGCAACAGCTGGGTGGGATTGCTTTCTACATTTGCTGGGCTGATGGTCTGACGAGTAGTTCGCTGATCGTCACGTTGGGTGGCTGGCCGATCGCGAAGACCACGGCGTCGGCGATGTCTGTGGCGTCGAGCGGGGTCACACCCTTGAAGGCGGGGAGTGTCTTCTCCAGCACTTCCTTGCGCGTGTGGCTACGCAGGTCGGTGGCCACCGAGCCGGGCTCGATCAGGGTGACGCGGATGCCCGCCTCGAGCGACTCGCGGCGGAGCGCCTCGGAGAACGCGTTGATACCGAACTTGGTGAGGCTGTAGACGCCCGAGTAGGTGCCCACCACGCGGCCTCCCACCGAGCTGACGTTGACGATGTGGCCGCCGCCCTGCTCGCGCATCAGCGGCAGCGCCGCGTGGGTGCAGTAGAGGACGCCGAAGACGTTCGTGTGGATCATCTCGCGCCACTCGTCGGTGGGCGCGCCGTCGATTGGGCCGAGCAGCATCACGCCCGCGTTGTTCACCAGCACGTCGAGGCGGCCGAGCTGGTCTGTCGCTTGCTGAACGAACGCGCGCGCCTGGTCCTCCTCCCCCACGTCGGCTGTGATGGCGACGGCGCGGCCGCCATCGGCCTTGATGCGCTGCGCAAGCGCCTCGATCAGCTCGGTCCGCCGCGCGCCGAGCGCCACGCTCGCGCCCGCCTTCGCGCATGCGAGCGCAATGGCCTCGCCGATTCCGGACGAAGCGCCGGTGATCGCAACCGCCTTGCCGGTCAGGTCCATCTCCTACCCCTTTCCGCCCGGGTATCCGTGTGGGCTCACGCGTACGTCCACGAGCACCGCCGCGCCGCCGGCCGCTTCCTCCGCCGCGCCCGCGAGAATCGCCTCCAGCTCTGCCTCGCCCTCCACCGGCCCGTGGCCGCTCAGGCCGAGCGAGCGCGCCAGCGCCGCCAGGTCCGGGTCCGGGTCGCGGATGTGCTGGCCGATCCAGCGGTTTTCCGCCGGCCGCCCGCGCGCGTTCGCAACGCGCTCCTGGTGCATCTCGTCGTTGAAGAACGAGCGGTTGTTCGCCACCACCACGAGCAGCGGCAGGCGGTAGTGGGCGGCGGTCCAGAGCGCGCTCGAGGCCATCAGCAGGTCACCGTCGCCGAGCACAGCCACCGGCAGGCGGCCGCTACCCGCGAGCGCGAGAGCGGCGCCTACCGCCATGCCGGGGCCTGAGCCGAGGCCGGCGCCGCCGTCCTGGCCAAGGTAGTCGAGCGGATGGCTCACGTGGAGGTCCGCGCCGTCCCAGCCGAGCGGGAGGCGCACGAGGCAGGTCTCGCGTCCCGACAGCGCATCGGCGAGGGCGGCCGCCAACGCGCGCACGGTCAGGCCGTCGCCCCGCGGCCCTCCCTGCGATCGCGGCGGCGGCCAGCCCTCGCTCCCGCCCGCGCTTTCGCGCCCGGCGAGGTCCTTTGCGAGCTCGGCCACGAACAGGTCGGGGTGAGCCGAGATCGCGATGTCGGCGGAGACGGGGCCGAACTCGGGAGAGGCATCCGCGGTGCACGAGATCACACGCGCGTCGGCGCCCGCCGCCCGCAACGTGCCTCCGAGGTCCACCCAGTCGAGGCTGAGGGTCACGTCCGCGCTCGTGATCAGCTCGCGCCCAGAGTCGGTGAGGAAGGTGCCGGGCACGGCGGGGTGCAGCTCGTGATCGGTCGGGAAGCCCGCAGCCACCTTGAGGTCCGTGAGCACGGCCGCGCGCAGCTGCTCGGCGAGCTGCACGCGCGCATCCCACCCGGCACTGCCGCGGCCCACACGTCCCACGAGGATGAGCGGCCGCTGCGCGCGCGCCAGCAGCTCGCCGGCGGCGGCAGCCTCGTCTGCGCCGGGCGCCGGCGGGTCTGGCGGACGCTCGAGATCCGGCAACTCGATCTCCGCGTCGAGTTCGGCCTCCTGCAGCTCGGAGTCGAGGCACACATAAACGGGCGCCGCCGGGTAGCTGCGGGTGAGCATCCCCGCGCGCGCGAGGGAGTCGACGCCGGCCTGGGCGGACTCCGGCTGGTCGTCCCACTTGACGAAGTCGCGGACGAGGGCGCCCTGGTCGGCGAACGTGTGGATCCAGTCGATCCAGGGCCGCCGCTTGCTTTCGTCCAGCGGACCCGTGGCGCCGACCGCAAGCATCGGAACGCGGTCGCACCACGCGTTGTAGAGCGCCATGGTCGCGTGCATCAGGCCGACGTTGCTGTGCAGCGCCACCGCCATCGGCCGCTCCGTGACCTTGGCGTAGCCGTGCGCCACAGCCACCGCGTGCTCCTCGTGCAGGCAGACGATCAGCTGCGGGTGCTCGTTGCCCAGGTAGTTGACGAGGCTGTCGTGCAGGCCCCGGTAGCTCGCGCCCGGATTGAGGCTGATGTAGGGCAGATCGAGCCTTCGCAGCACCTCCGCAAAGGCATCGCTCACGTGGCTCATCTCCGGCCGCGCGCCGCTGCCGGCTGCCGGGCGCTCCGGCCAGATCATGCTATTGATTATGCCTTATGGCCCAGATCGTCGGCGCCTTCGGAGTGCCGCACAACCCGCACTTCCCGACCTGGGTCGAGCAGCGCGCGCCGCTCGCCGAGGAGATCGAGCGCATGTACGGCGAGCTCCGCAGCCGCCTTGACGAGCTGGCGCCCGACAAGCTCGTCTACTTCACCTCCGACCACTACAACCTGTTCTGGGAGTCGCTGCCGATCTTCTCGATCGCCGTGGCGGAGTCCGCGCACGGGGCGAGCGACTACCCCGAGCTAGACCGGCAACTCGCAATCGACTCCGAGCTCGCGCGCGCGGTCCACGAGCACCTCGTGCGCTCGGACTTCGACGTCGGCATGCTGCAGGAGCTCGAGTTCGACCACACGGTGGTGGCGCCGCTCCATTTCCTCGCCCCGGACGATGCGCCGAGGCTCGTGCCCGTGTTCATCAACGCCTTCATCCGGCCACTGCCGTCCGCGCGGCGCTGCCTCGCGCTCGGCCGGGCGATACGCGAGGCGGTGGAGGCCGCGCCGGACGCGCGCGTGGCGGTGGTGGCGAGCGGCAGCTTCTCGGTGGAGATCGGCGGTCCGCGCATCTCCGAGGAGTCGCACACCGGCGTGCCCGATCCGGACTGGGTGAACCGCGTGCTCGACCTGCTCCGAGCGGCCGACCTCGACACCCTCGTGGCCGAGGCCACCGACGAGCAGCTCTGGGCCGCGGGCAACGCGGGCGGCGAGCTCCTCGACTGGATCGCGATGCTCGCCATGATCGAGCCGCGCCCGCCCGACTTCCTCGACGTCCAGCCCCAGTTCGGCCATGCCTACGCCGCGTGGGCGTCGTGAGCGTCTACGCGGTCAACAAGCTGTGCCGGCGCGTGGTGCACGAGCCGGAGCTGCGCCAAGCGCTCGCCGACGACCCGGAGCAGGCGCTCCGTGCCGCACGGCCGCCGCTCTCCGACGAAGAGATCGCCGCGCTGCTGGCCGGCGACGTGGGCACGCTCTCGAAGCTGGGCTGCAACCACTTCCTGCTGCACCAGCTCGGGCGCTGGAAGTTGCTCGGCCTCGACCTTCCGCTCTACGCCGAGCGCATCCGCGAGGCTCACCGCGAGGAGCGCGCCGCGCGGTCGAGCTCCTCGAGCCCTGCCGCGTAGAGCCGGATGCCGCGTGCCGGGTCAGGGTCCGCGCGCAGCCCGAGGTCCTCGCGCGCGCGTGTGACGTCGAGCACGCCGTAGGTGGGCTCCTCGCCCATGTAGTGCAGGCCCGGGCCGATCTCGATCTGCGCATCCGGGCAGGCCGCGGCCACCGCCGCGGCGAAGTCGCGCACCGCGATGCCCGTGCCGGTGGCGATGTTGTAGAGCGGCTGCAGCGGGCCGGTGCCGCGGGCGGCGCGCACGATGCCATCCGCGGCGTCGCCCACCCAGATCACGTCGTCCACCTGATCGCCGCCGCGCTCGAGCATGTACTCCTCGCCCCGAATGCCCGCCTCGATCAGCCGGCTGAGTCCCGCAGCGCCGCCGTGGCGGCCGCCCTTGCCCGGCCCGTAGATCGTGGCGAAGCGCAGGCTCACGAGCTCCGGCCCGCCGAGCCGCTGCTGCGCGGCGAGCACCAGCTCGCCCGCGTACTTCGTCGCGTCGTACATCCACCGCGGGCGCGCGGGCAGGTCCTCGGGAATCGGCAGGTAATCGGGTGGCCCGTACTCGGCCGGCAGGTCCGGCCCGTACGCCGACTTGGTGCTCGCGTAGACGAAGCGCCTCGCCCCCACGCTCGCAGCCGCCTCGTACAGCGCGGCCGTGGCAGTGACGTTGATCTCGACCGCCAGCGCGGGCTGCTCGCGGCACAGCGTGGGGAGCGCGGCGGCGAGGTGGATCACCGTGTCCGGCCGGTGCTTGCCGAGCAGCCAGCCCATCGTCTCGGCGTCGCGGACGTCGCAGCGCTCGACGCGCACCGTGCGGGCGAGGTCGCCAAGGAGAGTGGAATCGCCACGCGAGTTGGTGGCGATCACCTCCTCGTCGAGCTCCACGAGCTGGCGCACCACGTACGCCCCGATCACGCCCGTGCCTCCCGTGACGAGCGTTGTCACCTCGACTGATACCTTCCCGCGCCGTGGCTCGGCTCGGTTCCACCGGACTGGACGTCTTCCCGCTCTGCCTGGGCGGCAACGTGTTCGGCTGGACCACCGACGACGAGCAGTCTTTCGCCGTGCTCGACGCCTACGTGGCGGCGGGCGGCAACTTCATCGACAGCGCGGACAGCTACTCGGCGTTCGCTCCCGGCAACGTCGGCGGCGAGTCCGAGGCCGTCATCGGCAAGTGGCTCTCGAGCCGCGGCAACCGCGGCCAGGTGATCGTCGCGACGAAGGTCGGCAAGAAACCGGACCGCCAGCTGCTCGCGCCCGACAACATCCGCGCGGCGGTCGACGAGTCGCTCGCGCGGCTCCAGACCGACTACATCGACCTCTACTACGCCCACCTCGACGACCCCGACACGCCGCTCGAGGACACGCTCGCCACGTTCGACGAGCTGGTGCGCGAGGGCAAGGTGCGCCACATCGGCGCCTCCAACTACGAGGCGCCGCGGCTGGCCGAGGCGCTCGCCGTGTCCGACCGCGAGGGGCTCGCCCGCTACGCGGTGGTGCAGCCGCACTACAGCCTGGTCGCGCGCAGCGAGTACGAGGGCGAGCTGCAGGACCTGTGCCTGAGCGAGGGACTCGCGGTGATTCCCTACTGGGGGCTCGCGAAGGGCTTCCTCACCGGCAAGTACCGGCCCGGCGGCGACCAGGTGCGAAGCCCGCGGGCCGGTCAGGCCGGGGTCTACCTCGAGGACGAGCGCAACGTCGAGCTGCTCGACGTGCTCGACGAGGTGGCCGCCGCGCACGGGGCCAGCAGCGCGGCGGTGGCGCTCGCGTGGCTCACCGCGCAGCCGGGCGTGGTGTCCGCGCTCGCGAGCGCGACCTCGCCCGCCCAGCTCGCGGAGTCGCTCGCGATGGTCGAGCTGACCCTCACGGACGCCGAACTCGAGCGCCTCGCCGACGCGAGCGCCCAGACCGCGCCCGCCTCCTAGCTCGCCGCGCCCGTCGGCTCCTGCACCCATGTGAGCTCGCCACCCTCGAGCCACGTCTTCGCCTGCGCGAGCAGGGCCTCGAGCTCCGGCCCGGACTCGGTCGGCATGTCGGGCTTGATCGTGTACCCCAACCCCTCCTGCAGATAGGCGAGCCGCTGATACCCCTCGGGCCGCCGGGCCATGATCTCCGGGTCGAGCGTCACGGTCTCGTCGGGGTTCACCGGCACGATGAAGTCGCGCTCATAGATCGGCTGGCGCAGCACGAGCCCCCAGCGCCCCTCGCGCTTCTCGTAGAAGTCGAAGTTGCGCCCGATGCAGGTGACGTCGCACAACACGCCGTCCACCGGCCCGCGCTGCATGATGCGCATCTTGGTTTGGCCGATCGCGCGGTCGCCCGCGAGCTCGACCGTCGTGCCGCCGTTCGAATGCAGCATCCGGTCGCCGCGCGCATAGCCGGCGTCGGCCGCGTCGGCGAACCCCTGCGGCGAGGTCTTCCCGCCCCAGGTGGTCATCATCACGCCGTCCTCGTGCCAGACCTGGAGGAACTTCTCCCAGTCGCGGTTGTCGCGGTAGGTGAGCCAGTTGTCCGCCAGCTCGCGGATCGCCAGCCGGTCGAGCAGCTCGCTCGCGTTTGTCTCCCCCATCATGGGTCGCTCCTTTCGTCGCCAAAGATGCACTCCGGCAGCAGCTCGTCGCCCGCGCGCTGGATGTCGAGCGCGAGCGCGGTGCCGCAGCCGGGGCAGTAGAACTCGCGCGCCACGAGGTCGGTGTGCGGCGCCACCTCGTTGAGGTCGCTCAGCTCGCGGAACGAGCGCTCGCGCCACACCGCGCCGGCCTTGTAGTCCTCGTCGTAGGCGCTGAGCCGCGTCTGGCACTCGGTGCAGCGGATCAGCGCCTCGCCGTCCACGCGCACGGCCTCGAGCGTGTCGGCCACCGGATGGAGCAGCTCGCCGCCCTCGACCCGCCGCACGATCGGCGCACCGTTGGCCTCGGCTAGCCGCGCGCGGCGGATCGAGTCACGGAGCCCCGGGTCGGCGGGGTCCACGCCGTAGACATTTCGCGCCACCTGCTCGGACACGAGACCGCGCCGGATATCGGACAGCACGAGCTCCGGGTCGCGCCGCAGCGGGTCGCCGTAGCCGCCCCCGCCCGTCTGCAGGTAGAGGTGAAGGTCGGTGCCGTCGACGTGCGTGTGCGCCTTGGCGGGCAGCACGTCCACGTGCTCGCTCGTCACGTCACGAGCGTCGGTGGGGATGCGCCCGGCCGCGAACAGCTCGCGCACCTCGGAGCCGCGCCGCACGACGCTGTAGTTGACCGCAGCCGGGGTCCCGCCGGAGATGCCCTGGTTGTCCGGCTGGCTGTTGAACGCCGAGATCACCACGTGGATGAGCGGCTCCGGGTTCTTGTGCGGCGTGAGCGCCATCTCGATCCCCGCGCCGCCCCGGAAGCGCCCGTGGCCCTGGCTGTCGGCGCGCTGGCGCCGGTACACCACGAGCTCGGGCGCGCGGCTCTCCATGGTCTCGACGTTGGGGATCATCGAGCCCATCGAGTGGAAGATGCCGCCGGTGTCCATGCCGTCGGCGAACGTGCGGGCGCCGGCGCCGCCGCCGCAGTTGTTCATGTCGACCGTCGTGAAGTGAACGCCCTTGCGGTCGAGCCCGGACAGCACGAGGCAGTTGGGGATCGACGACCACGCCGCCTGCGCCTCCTCCCGGAAGCGGTCCGAGGCGAGCATCATCTTCGCGAACGCGTTGGCCACCGCCTGCTGCGTGGCGAGCGTGCCGGAGATCGACGCCATGCTCGTCGCGGCCGGCGGCACGGCGTTGTTCACCGTGCCCTCCTCGGACACGATCTCGAGCACCCGGTGCGCGGCTCCGACCGACCACGGCACGTCGAAGCACATGAACATCAGGAACACGCCCGTCACCGCGCCTTCGAGCGCGGGCCGCGCGCAGTTGATCGCGCCCGGCGCCTGCGCCGCGGTGCCGCTGAAGTCCACCACCAGGCGGTCGCCGGTCTTCGTCAGGCGGCAGGCGATCCGGTAGAGCTCGTTGTCGTTGCCGTCGTGGTCGAGGTGCACCTGGTGGAACCAGGAGCCGTCGGGCATCTCGCGCAGGTAGCCGCGCACCACGCGCTCGACGTAGTCCACGATCTCGCCCTGGCAGGCGAGGAAGGCCTCGACGCCGTAGTCGCGGATCAGGTCGTGGATGCGGCGGTGCGTGACCGTCAGCGACGCGAGCCGTGCGCGCAGGTTGAGCGCGTTGTGCTCGGGGGTGCGCGAGTTGCGCAGGAAGATGCCCTCGACGTCCGGCCGCAGCCGGAAGGCCTCGACCATCTTCACGCAGGGGAAGAGCGGGGCCTCGCCAAAGCTGTCCCGCGCCCCCACGACGAAGCTGCCGGGCACCGGACTGCCGACGTCCTCGTCGTGCATCGCGAGGCCCGACCAGGCCACGATCCGCCCCTCCCAGAAGATCGGCGTCACCAGGATCCCGTCGTTCGAGTGCAGCGCCCCGTACCAGGGGTCGTTGGTGAAGAACATGTCGCCCTCGCGGATGTCCTCGGCGGGCCACTCGGCCAGGATCCGCTGCACGAAGAAGTCAATCGTGGCGGCGTGGTGAAGGATGTAGATGCCCGCCACGAGGCCGTGGCCGTCGGGCGTCAGGAGGCCGGCGTTGAAGTCGTAGACCTCGTAGATCACCGGCGACCCCGACATGCGCGCGGCGATCATCGCCTGCTCGTCGTTGATCGCCCAGAGCCGGTGGCGGATCACCTCGAAGGTCACCGGGTCGACGCGCTGGGCGGGCGTGGCGGTCACGCGGGCCTCAGGAAGATCGTCAGGTACTCGTCGAGCCGCGCCGTGAAGCCCTGGGGAACCACCACGCTGTCGCCCATCCGCTGCACGATCGCCGGGCCCTCCAGCACGTCGCCCGCGTGCAGCTCGGCGCCGTCGTAGACCGGCGTCTGCACCGGTCCGTCGAAGTACGCCTCGCGCTCGCCGCGCAGCGCCCGCGAGCCGTCGCCGCCGTTCAGCTCGTGCGCGCGCAGCGGCGGCGGCTCGACGGCGCGCGTGCCGTTGACCATCTGGGCCTCGAGCTCGATGCCGGCGTCGGCCGAGAGCAGGGCGCCCTCGCCGTACACGGCGGCGTAGCGGCGTTCGAAGCGCTCCTGGATCGGCCGCGCGGAGTCGAGCGTGAGCGTGCCGCCGTCCACCTCCGCGATCAGCGTGTGCGCCTGCTTGCGGTAGCGCACGCCCACCTCGCGCACGAGCGTGATCTCGTCAGCGTCGGCGCCCTCGGCGCCGAACTGCGCCATCACCTTGTCCTCGAGCCGCCCGAAGTCCTCGCTCAGCTGGGCGAAGTCGTCCTCCGCGAACGGCGCGCCCAGGAAGCGCGCGCCCTGGGCGGTGTGCACGACGTCGCAGGTGAGCATTCCCTCGGCGGAGAACGCGGTGGAGCGCGGCAGCACGAGGATCGCCTTCGCGCCGATGTCGCGCCCATAGAAGGCTGCGTGCGTGGGCCCCGCGCCGCCGTAGGCGATCAGCACGCAGTCGCGCGGATCGTGCCCCTGCTCGATGGTGGCCTTGCGGATCAGGTCCGCCATCTGCGCGTTGATGATCCGGAAGATCCCGATCGCCACCTCCTCGGGCTCCATCGACAGCTTCTCGCCGAGCCGGGCGAGCGCCTGCAAAGCGAGGTCGCGGTCGAGCGCCATGCGCCCGCCGAGGAACGAGTCGGGATCGAGGTAGCCGAGCACGAGGTCGGCATCGGTGACCGTGGCGTCCGTGCCGCCGAGCCCGTAACAGGCGGGCCCGGGCCGCGAGCCTGCGCTCTGCGGCCCGACCCGGAGAAGCCCACCCGCGTCGACCCACGCGAGGCTCCCTCCGCCGGCCCCGATCGAGCGCACAGCCAGCTTGGGGATTCGCAAGCTGTACTGCGACACGACCGGGTCGTGGTCGAGCGGGATCTCGCCGTTCATGATCAGGCCGACCTCGAAGGAAGTGCCGCCGACGTCCGTGCAGATCACGTTGCGCTCGCCGTAGATCTCGCCCAGGTGGCGCGCGCCGAGGATGCCGCCTGCCGGCCCCGAGTCGAGCGTGAGGATCGGACGGGCGCTGGCGTCCTCGACCGACGTGAGCCCGCCGCCCGCCTGCATCACGAGCATCGGGCCGGAGAGCCCGGATTCCTGGAGGCGCGCCTCGAGCCCGGCCAAGTAGCTCGCCACGCGCGGCCCGACGTAGGCGTTCAGGGCGGTGGTGGAGGTGCGCTCGTACTCGCCCAGCAGCGGCGCGATCTCGGAGGAGAGCGACACGAAAACGCCGGGCGCACGCTCGGCGATCAGCTCGGCCACGCGCCGCTCGTGATCCGGGTTCACGAACGACCACAGGAACGACACCGCGATCGCCTCCACGCCCGCGGCCGCCAGCTCGTCGATCGCCGCAGTGGCCTCCTCCTCGTTCAGCGCGACCACCACGTCGCCGTCCACGTCCACGCGCTCGGACACGCCGCGGATCAGCTCCGGCGGCACGATCGGCTCGGGCTTCTCGAGCCGGGAGGAGTGCTGGATGTCGCGCTCGGCCAGGCCGGCGCGCTTGGAGAAGACCTTGCCGATAATCAGCGCGTCCTCGTGCCCGCGCGTGGTGATCAGGCCCGTGCGCACGCCGCCGCGGGTGAGCACCGCGTTGGTGGCCACGGTGGTGCCGTGGACGAGCATCTCGGTGCCGGCGAGCAGCTCGGAACGCTCGATTCCGAGCTCGGCGGCGGCCACCTCGAGCGCCGCCAGCACCCCATCGGACAGCGACTCGTAGGTGGTCAGCGCCTTCGAGACGGTGCGCTCGCCTTCGGCGTCCACCACCACGCAATCGGTGAACGTGCCACCGATATCGACCCCGATCCTGAAGCGCGCGCCCACTCGTAATCAACCATAACGATTACAGGTAGAGTCCGCGCGGTGGAGACACGGCTCGCGCTCATCGGCGGGGAGCTCGCGCAGGCCGCGAGCGGCGACACGATCGATGCCGTCAACCCCGCCACCGGCGAGACGATCGCGCGCTTCTCCCGCTGCACGGCGGACGACATCGACCGTGCCGCCCGCGCGGCGAAGGAGGCGCAGCCGGCCTGGCGCGCCCTGCCGCCGCTCGAGCGCGCGGCGGTCGTCAATCGCATCGCCGACGTGGTGATGGAGCACGCAGAGGAGCTCTCCGGCCTCGACGTGGCGGACAACGGCAGCCCGATTCGCGAGATGCGCCGCGACGCCGGCATCGCCGCCGGCCAGCTGCGCTACTTCGCCGGGCTCGCGCTCCAACTGCGCGGCGACACCATCCCCACCGACCACGACCGGCTCGACTACACGCTGCACGAGCCGTTCGGCGTGGTCGGGCGGATCATCCCCTTCAACCACCCGCTGATGTTCGCGGCAGGCCGCCTCGGCGCGCCGCTGATCGCGGGCAACGCGGTGGTCATGAAGCCGTCCGAGCACACGTCGCTCTCGGCGCTCCGGCTCGGCGAGCTGATCCGCGACATCGTGCCGCCGGGCGTGGTCAACATCGTCACGGGCTACGGCAACGAGGCTGGCGATGCGCTCGTCGCGCACCCGGACGTGCGCCGCATCGCGTTCATCGGCTCCGTCCCGATCGGCCGCGCGATCCAGCAGCGCGCCGCGGCCAACGTGGTCAAGACCGTCACGCTCGAGCTGGGCGGCAAGAACCCGATCGTCGTGTTCCCCGACGCGGATCTCGACGCCGCGGTGGAGGGCGCCGTGAAGGGAATGAACTTCACCTGGCAGGGGCAGTCGTGCGGCTCGACGTCGCGGCTGCTCGTGCACGCCTCTCAGCACGACGCGTTCGTCGAAAAGCTGGCGGAGCGCATGGAGTCGATGCGCCACGGGATGCCCGACGACGAGCAGACCGAGACCGGGGCGATCGTGCACCGCGGCCAGTTCGACAAGGTGCTCGACTACGTGCGTATCGGCCGCGAGGAGGGCGCGCGCGTAGTGGCAGGCGGCGGCACGCCCGACGACAAGACCCTGCAAAGCGGCATGTTCGTCCGCCCCACGCTGTTCGACGGCGTGAGGCCCGACTCGCGCCTCGCGAGCGAGGAGATCTTCGGTCCGGTCCTAGCCGCGATGCCGTTCGACACCTACGAGGACGCCCTCGAGATCGCCAACTCGCTCTCCTACGGCCTGAGCGCGAGCGTGTTCACCAACGACCTCGGCATCGCCCACCGCTTTGCGCGCGACGTTCAGGCGGGCTACGTGTGGGTAAACGATGCCTCGGCCCACTTCCCGGGTACCGACTTCGGTGGCGTGAAGGATTCGGGCGTAGGACGCGAAGAGGGCTTCCAGGAGCTCGCCTCATACACGCAGACGAAGAACGTCAACCTTCGCTTCGGATGACGGACGACCACAACTCGCGCGCCAACGTGCACCTGACGCTCGCGATCGGCGACTACGACCACGTGCGCGACCTCGTGAGCGG
>DATBKS010000097.1:0-12868 GCA_036555755.1 Thermoleophilaceae bacterium | reverse complement strand
CCGTAAGTCGCGCCACGACGTCGTGCCAGGCCGCAGGCCGCTCGCGGTCGCGGTCCGGCGCCCAGCCGCAGCGGCCCGGATCGGCGCCGAGCCACTCGGCGATCATGTCGCCATCGAGGCGCGGCAGCTGCGGGCAAAACGGCAGCTCGTAGGAGTCGATGGCGTGGCGAGCGGCGTCCCGCGGCTGCTCAAACGGGAGGCTGCCGACGCCGGTCGTAGCCAGCGGAGGGAGAGTGTCGAGAACCCGGCTCATGCTCGTGCCGCCGGTCGCTCGGCCCGGCGCCGGCGGGCCACCTCGACCAGGCTCGCGAGCGTCGCCCGCGTCTCGGGCCACGCCCTCGTCTTGAGCCCGCAGTCTGGGTTGACCCACAGGCGCCCGCGGCCTATCCGCCGCTCAGCCAGGTCGAGCAGCTGCTCCAGCTCCTCGACCGGCGGCACGCGCGGCGAGTGGATGTCCCAGAGACCCGGCCCGATCTCGCCGGGATAGTCGAACTCCCGGAAGGCGTCGAGCAGCTCCATCCCGGAGCGCGAGGCCTCGATCGAGATCACGTCGGCGTCCATACGCGCGATCTGGTCGATGATCTCGCCGAACTCCGAGTAGCACATGTGGGTGTGGATCTGGGTCTCCGGGGCGGCGGGCGCGACCGTTAGCCGGAAGCAGTCGACCGCCCAGCGCACGTAGTCGGCCTGCGCGGCCTTTCGCAGCGGGAGACCCTCGCGGAGCGCCGCCTCGTCGACCTGAATCAGCTTCGCGCCGGCAGCCTCGAGGTCGAGCACTTCGTCCTGTATCGCAAGTGCGATCTGCGTGCAGGTCTCGCTGCGCGGCTATCGTCGCGCACGAACGACCACTGCAGGATCGTCACCGGCCCGGTGAGCATGCCCTTCATCGGGCGCTCGGTCAGCGCCTGCGCGGCCTGCCACCAGCGGACCGTCATCGGCTTTGGCCGCGAGACGTCCCCGAACAGGATCGGCGGCTTGACGCAGCGACTGCCGTACGACTGGACCCAGCCCGCACCCGAGAAGGCAAAGCCGCTCAGCTGCTCGCCGAAGTACTCGACCATGTCGTTGCGCTCGGGTTCGCCGTGCACCAGCACATCGAGGCCGAGCTTCTCCTGCTCTTCCACGACCTGCGCGATCTGAGCGCGGAGGAACTCCTCGTAGCCCGCGCGGTCGAGCTCGCCGCTGCGCAGCCGCCGGCGCGCGTCGCGGATCTCGTCCGTCTGCGGGAACGAGCCGATCGTGGTCGTGGGCAGCTCCGGCAGGCCGAGTTGCTCCTGCTGGGCGGCCCGCCGCTCCTCCAACGGTGCCGGACGCGAGTAGTCGGCCTCGTCGAGCGCCCCCGCCCGGCGCCGCACGGCGGCATTGTTCGTCAACTCCGAGGTCCTGCGCGCCGAGGTGCGGCGGCGCCCTTCGGCCAGCAGCTCGTCACGCTCCGCGGGCTCGGCATCGACCGCCTGGGCCAGCAGGCCCAGCTCCGCCAGCTTCTCGCGCCCGAATGCGAGCCACTCGCGCACCTCGGCGGGAATGCCGTCCTCGCCGGCCACCGTGTAGGGCACGTGCAGCAGCGAGCACGACGGCGCGATCGTGAGCCGCTCGCTGCCGATCGCCGCGCTGATCCGATCGAGGCGATCGAGTGCAAGGTCGAGGTCTGCGGCCCACACGTTGCGTCCGTCGATCACCCCCGCGGACAAACCCGCACCTTCCGGCAGCGCCGCCAGAACCGCGTCGAGCCGGCCGGGTGCACGCACGAGATCTATGTGCACCTCTGCCAGTGAGAGCTGCGAGATGCAGTCGAGCGCCGGCCGGTCGAGCTTGTCGAAGTAGGTCGTCAGGCAGACGCCGAGCGGGCCTGGCGTGAGCTGCTCGTAGGCGAGCCGGAAGGCGTTGAGCTCCGCGGGCGTGCGATCCAGCGCAAGGCAGGGTTCATCGAGCTGCACCTCGCCCGCCCCCGCGCTCGCCAGCGCGCCGAGCAATTCCGCGTAGACCTCAGTCAGCGACGGGAGGAGCGAGAGCGGGTCAGGATGGCCCTTGGACAGGGCGAGCAGCGAGAACGGCCCGAGCACCACCGGGCGCGCCCGGACCCCGAGCTCGTCTGCTTCCCGCAGGTGGTCGAGCCACTTGTCTGGCCTCAACCCGAATGCCTGGTCGGAGCGCAGCTCCGGAACCAGGTAGTGGTAGTTCGTGTCGAACCACTTCGTCATCTCGAGCGGGACGACGCCGTCGCCGCCCCGGCAGGCGAGGAAATGCGCGTCGAGCCCGGCGCCGTTGTGACGGTCCGCGACGATGCCCATCGACTCGGCGGTGTCGAGCACGTGGTCGTACAGGGCGAAGTCGCCCACCGGCAGCACGTCGATGCCCGCCGCCAGACCGGCTCGCAGGTTGTCCGCGCGGATGGCGCGCGCCGCCTCCTCGAGGGCCGTGTCGTCGGATCGTCCCGTCCAGTAGTCCTCGAGCGCGGTCTTGAGCTGGCGGTTCGCCCCGATCCGGGGGAAGCCCAGCACGGCAGTGCGTGCCATTGTCGGTCTCCTTGTGGCCGTCGACCCGGTGCGCGCGGGTCGTGTTGTCGGATCCGCCGGATGTCTCCCGGCGAGAGTCGACAGGTCTTCGGGCTTGGATGCCTTGGAGGCCGACCGCCTTCCCAAGCCCTGTGGCTCAGTGGCGAATGGCCGTCTCCGCATCCCTACCGCTGCGCGTCAGCTCCGGCCTTTAACCGGATTCCCTGACCCCGGCTAGGGGTGATCGACTCGCGCAGCAGCATACCTCGCCGTCCGGGCGCGCCTGGATCTGGAACACTGGCGCAAGTCTGAGCTCGCGTAATCGTCGAAACCGGTGCGCAGGTGTGCTTGCGCCGCTGCTGCTGGCAGCGGGGCTGATCGCAGCGTCCGGCGGTTCGGCGGCGAGCACCCCGCTCGCGCCGCCGGTGGACGCGCCCTTCAGCTACCAGATCGGTGGTGCGTTTCCGCCGGAGCCCGGCGTCCAAATCGTCGACCGTGACCGGCACGACCGTCCGGTCGCCGGCCTCTACAACGTCTGTTACATCAACGCGTTTCAGTCACAGCAGGACGAGCATCGATGGTGGCTCTCCCATCACCGCAACCTGCTCCTGTTCCGACATGGCCACCCGGTCATCGACGGCGGGTGGAACGAGCAGCTCCTGGACACCTCCACCGCCGCCAAGCGGGCGGGACTCGCGCGAATCATCGGACGCTGGATGGCCGGTTGCGCTCGGGCCGGCTTCAACGCAGTCGAGCCCGACAACTTGGATTCGTGGAGCCGCTCGCGGCGAAAGCTCACGGTCCACGACAACCTGGCGCTGTCGGCGAGGCTGATCCGTCGCGCGCACGCCCTCGGCCTTGCGATCGCGCAGAAGAACGCCGCGGAGATCTCGATGAAGGGCCGGCGGATCGGGTTCGACTTCGCGATCGCCGAGGAGTGCCAGGCGTACTCGGAATGCGGTTCGTACACCCGCGCGTATGGGCGCAACGTGATCGAGATCGAGTACCCCGACAACGGGGGCCGCAAGGGCTTCGCCGCCGCGTGCCGCGCCCGTGGGGATCAGATCTCGATCGTCTATCGCGATCGCGACGTTCTGCCGGCCGGCAAGCACGGGCACCTAGAGCAGCACTGCCCGTAACCAGCGCCGCCAGTCGGCTCCGCACGCCGGATACGATCCCGCGGTGCCGGACTTCGACCTGCTCGTCCTCGGGGACTGCAACCCCGATCTGGTGCTGCGAGGGCCCGATGTCGAGCCGGCTTTCGGGCAGGTGGAGCGCCTCGTGGACTCGGCGGACTTGGTCGTCGGGGGTTCCGGCGCAATCGTCGCCTGTGGTGCGGCGCGGCTGGGGCTGCGGACGGCGTTTGCGGGGGTGGTTGGGGACGACGTCTTCGGACGCTTCATGCTCGATGCGCTGGCAGCGCGTGGGGTCGACACGGGCGGCGTGGTCGTCTCGCCACATGAACAGACGGGCGTAACCGTCGTGCTCGCTCGCCCCGGTGACCGGGGGATGCTCACGTTCCCTGGCGCGATCGGGGCACTCCGCGCGGACGCCGTCGACGCCGATCTGCTCGGCTCGGCGCGCCACGTCCACGTGGCCTCGTACTTCCTCCAGACGGCGCTGACCCCTGGGCTGCCGGATCTGTTCGGCAGCGTCCGCGCGAACGGTGCCTCCACGTCGATCGATCCGAACTGGGATCCGGCCGAGCGCTGGAACGGCGACCTCAAGGAAGTGCTGCGACTGACCGACGTGTTTCTCCCGAACGCCGAGGAGGCAACCCGCATCACCGGCGCCGCGGACCCGAGCGCCGCCGCCGCAGAGCTCAGCGCCGACGTGCGGCTGACGGCCGTCAAGCTCGGCCGGGAGGGCGCCCTGGCGGCCGCCTCCGGAGGTGTCCGGATCCAGGCGGCCGCGCCCGAAGACATCGAGCCGGTCGACACCACAGGTGCAGGCGACTCGTTTGACGCGGGTCTCCTGACGGGCCTGCTGAATGGCTGGTCGCACGAGCGAGCGCTCGCCCTGGCTTGTGCCTGTGGCGCCCTCTCCACACGCGCTGCCGGCGGGACGGCCGCGCAGCCCACCCTGGCCGAAGCTCTCGAGCTGGTGGAGCGAGCGGCTTGATCCTCTGCGTCGCCGGCAATCCGTCCGCCGACAAGCTGTTCGAGGTCGAGCGCATCGAGCTGGGCACCACCCATCGCCCTGAGCACTTCGTCCAGGTGCCGGGCGGGAAGGCGCTGAACGTTGCGCGAGCGGCCGGAGCGCTGGGCCAGGCTGTGGTGGTAGCCGCGATATTCGGCGGCCATGTGGGGCGCTGGCTCGACGAGGAGCTGGAGAGGGAAGGAATCGAGAGACGGGTGGTTTGGAGCGCAGGCGAGTCGCGTTCGTCCCTGTCGGTCTCGGATCGCGAAACGGGACATCTCACAGAGTTCTATGAAGCCGGCACCCCGGTCACGCCCGAGGAGTGGGCGGCCCTGGAGGCGACCGTGGCCGAGCTGCTTCCGCGGGCCACGTGGATCGCCGTCACGGGCTCGCTTCCGGTTGGGGCGCCCGAAGACGCCTACGCCCGCCTCGTGGGACTCGCGCGAGAGCGAGGGGTGCGGTCAGCGCTGGACGCTCAGGGTCCGGCGCTGGCAAACAGCGTGAACGAGCATCCCGACCTCGTGAAGATCAATGCGCAGGAGACGGAGGAGCTCCTGGGTGAACGCGTGGCGGGGGTCGACGACGCGCATCGCGCGGCGCTCCAGATTCGCGAGCGAGCGGGCGGCGAGGGCCACGCCGTGGTGGTCACGATCGGCGCAGAGGGCGCGGTGCTGGTGGAACCGGACGGCACCGCAGCCCACGGACGTCTGCCCGCGAAGGGCCGCTACCCGGTGGGCAGCGGCGACTCGTTCCTGGCCGGCCTGATCTGCGGCCTCGAGCGCGGCAGCACCTGGCAGGGCGCGATGGGCCTGGCGCTCGGCACCGCCGCGGCCAATGCCGAGATTCCGGGGGCGGGATGCCTGGATCCGGAACGCGCCGCGAGCCTGGCGGCCGCGAACCCCGGGCACGTGCCCCTCAGCGGATAGCGAGCCCCGTGGCCGCGTCGAACAGGTGGATGTCGGCGGGATCGATTCCGAGCCGGAGCACACTCCCGTCGCGCGGCCGCTCGCGCGCGTCGAGGCAGGCGACCGCCTGGCGTGGCCGTCCGTTTGCCTTCTGAACCGTCGCGTCTTCCGGCGCGGTGCCGCCCGGCACTGCGAGCGCTGCGGCCACGCTGCCGTGCAGCACCACCTCGTCGCCCAGCGGCTCCACCACCTCGATCCGGAAGTCGAGCGACGGCATGCCGTTGCGAGCAGGTCGCAGCGCCTGAGGCCGCAGCCCGACGATCACGTCGCCGTCGGCCACGCCCGGCCGTTCGAGCTCGAAGTCGCCGGCACTGATCCGCCCGTTCTGCGCCACGCCACGCAGGAGGTTCATCGGCGGGTTTCCGATGAAGCCGGCGACGAACGCGTTCGCGGGACTGTCGTACACATCCTGAGGTGTGCCCATCTGCTGAAGCTTGCCGTCGCACATCACGGCGATGTGGTCGCCGAGCGTCATGGCCTCAACCTGGTCGTGCGTCACGTAAATCGTGGTGACCGGGACGCTCTGGTGGAGCCGCTTGAGCTCGGTGCGCATCTCGGTGCGGAGCTGCGCGTCGAGGTTCGACAACGGCTCGTCGAGCAGGAACACCTTCGGCTCGCGCACGAGTGCGCGGCCCATCGCCACTCGCTGGCGCTGCCCGCCGGAGAGCTGTCCCGGCCGCCGCTTCAACAGCGCCTGAAGTCCGAGCAGCTCGGAGACCTCCTGCACGCGCCGGCGGATCTCGTCCTTCGGGGTGCGGCGCTGCCTGAGCGCGTAGGCGAGGTTCTTGTACACGGTCATGTGCGGATAGAGGGCGTAGTTCTGGAACACCATCGCGATGTCGCGATTGCGCGGCGACACGTCGTTGACCACCCGCTCGCCGATTCGCACCACTCCCGAGGTGGGCCGCTCGAGCCCGGCCACCATTCGCAGCGCGGTGGTCTTCCCGCAGCCCGAGGGGCCGACGAGGATCATGAACTCGCCGTCCGCGACCTCGAGGGACAGGTTGTCCACCGCCACGGTGCCGCCCTCGAACTCCTTCGTCACCTCCTGAAGCATCACCTCAGGCATGGCCAGCCCCCCTCACTGCTTCAGCCCGGTGTACGCGATCGACTGGACGAACCAGCGTTGGGCGATCAGGAACACGGCCAGCATCGGCAGCTGGCTCATCACGGTCGCGGCCATCAGCAGGTTCCAGCTCGTGCTGTGCGCCCCCTGGAACATCGACAGCCCGAGTTGGAGCGGCGCGTGCGTGTCGGTGTTGATGATGATGAGCGGCCAGAGGAAGTCGTTCCACGACCACATGAACTGGATGATCCCGAGCGTCGCGAGCGCGGGGAGCGACAGCGGCAGCACGATCTTGAACAGGATCCCGAGCCGGGAGGTGCCATCGATGCGAGCGGCCTCTTCGAGTTCGATGGGCAGTGTTCGGAAGAACTGGACCAGCAGGAAGATGCCGAACGCGGTGCACAGGTTGGGCATGATCAGCCCGCCCACGCTGTCCACCAGGCCGAACTTCTTGACGATCAGGAAGGTCGGGATGATGAGCACCTGGAAGGGCACCATCAGGGTTGCGAGAAGGACCACGAACAGCACCCTCCGCCCGAAGAACTTGAGGCGCGCGAAGCCGTAGGCGGCAAGGCTGCAGAAGAGCAGGTTGCCCGCCACCGTGGCGAGCGAGTAGGCGAGGCTGTTGAGGAGGAAGTGCCCGAACGGCACGGCGGTGAAGGCGGCCTCGTAGTTGTGGACCTTGAAAGCCGAGGGGAACAGCAGCGGCGGGAATTGCTGAGCCTGCGGCTTGGTCTCCAGCGAGACGACGACCATCCAGAGGAGCGGCAGCAGCATCACGGCCGACAGCGGCAGCAGGAACAGGTGCCACAGGCTGAACGGCAGCCGGCGCTCGCGCTCGTCCGGCGGCGCCTCCAGCCGGAGAGGCCGGGCGGCCGTGACCATCGGATCGGCGGTCATTCCCTCTCCATCACGAGCTGTAGTACACGCGCCGGCCGCCGAGCCAGAGCTGGATGACGGTGACGATCAGGATTCCGAGGAACAACACGTACGCGATCGCCGCGCCGTAGCCGCCGTTGAAGAACTGGAACGCCTGCTGGTACAGGTAGTACACGACGACGGTGGTGGAGTGAAGCGGCCCACCGCGCGTCGTCACATAGACCTCGTCGAAGAGTTGCAGCGCGTTGATCGTCGACCAGACCACGAGGAACAGCGTGGCGGGGCCGAGCAGCGGAACGACGATGGTCCGGAACGAGCTCCATTTGCTCGCACCGTCGATCTCGGCCGCCTCCAGCAGATCGTGCGGGATGCCCTGGAGCGCGGCCAGGTAGATGATCACGTTGAAGCCGAGCCAGCTCCAGACGGTCATCGCCACGACGCAGTAGAGCGCCTGGTTCGGATCCTGAAGGAAGCTCTGCTGGGGCAGCCCCACCGCGTGCAGGATGTAGTTGACGAGCCCAAAAGTGGGATCGAGCAGCCAGAGGAACACGATGCCCGTCGCGACCGTCGACGTGACGACGGGCACGAAGAACGCGAGCCGGTAGAAGCGGATGCCGCGGATCTTCCGGTTGAGGGCGACCGCCACCGCGAGCGCGCCGCCCACTGAGATCGGCACGAACAGCACCGTGTAGATCAGCGTGTGCTTGACCGCGGAGCGAAAGGCGGGGTCCTTGGCGAGGGCCCTGTAGTTGGCAAACCCGACGGAGTGGGGCGCGGAGGTGAGGTCGTTCGCCTGAAACGAGATCACGCCGGACCAGACGATCGGCACCAGCGCGAAGATCCCGATCAGGATGGTCGCGGGCGCGACGAACGCCCATCCGGCCAGATGCTCAGAGCCGAGCGCTCGTCTGATCCGCGTCACTCCGCTAGCCCGGCACCGAGAGGATGCTGTCCACCTGCTGGGCGGCGTCGCTGAGCGCCTTCTGGGGCTGTGCCTTGCCGAGCAGCACGCTCACCACCGCCTGGCCCATCGCTTCGGAGATCTTCGGGTAGACGGGGGTCACGGGACGCACCTGGGTGGCGTTCTTCAGATTGTCCACCCACACGCCGATGCCGGGGTACTTCTTCAGGAACTGCTGGTAACCCGGCAGCTTCGTGGACCCGGCCCGAATCGGCAGGTCCCCCGTGAGGAGGGACCACTGGAGCGAGATCTCGGGGGAGGTGAACCACTTGAGGAACTCCCACGCGCCCTGCTTCCGGGCGTCGCCGTTGTCGAACATCACCCAGTTGTCCGGACCCGAGATCGTCTGGTGGTTCTGGTCGGCGGGCAGGATCTGCACGCCGAGTTTCGCGGTGAGCTGGGTCAGGTCCCACGGTCCCGTGTAGAGCATTCCGATATGCCCCGAGTTGAACAGGCCCAGGTAATTCTGGTTGCCGTTGTCGAGGTAGATGGCCTGCTTCCGCGCCAGTCCGTCTATGAGCGACATCGCCTTGACGCCGGCCGGTGAGTTGAACGCCGACTTGGTGCCGTCGCCGTTGAGAATCGCTCCGCCGGCCTGCCACAGCAGCGCCCAGTAGCGCCAGACGGTGTCCTCGCTGCCGTCGGCCACGTACGCCCAGCCGAACTGCTTCTTGGCCGGGTCGGTGAGCTTGAGCGCCGCGTTCTGGAAGTCGGTCCAGGTCCAGTTCGCGGTCGGGTAGGCGAGCCCCGCTTTGTCGAAGAGCTTCTTGTTGTAGACCAGGGCGAGGTTGTCCACGAGCGCCGGCAGTCCGACGACCTTGCCGTTGACCGTGGCGGCTTCCCGCTCGGCCGGCCAGAAGTCGTTCCAGTCGAACGACTTGTCGGTCTTGATGAAGTCGTTCAGGTCCACCGTCTTCGGGCTCTTGGCGATGTTCGCCATCCACGAGCCGTACAGGTACGCGATGTCCGGGGGCTTTCCACCGGCGATGGCGGTGAGCACCTTCTGGAGCGCGTAGTCGCTGTTGCCGTTGTAGTGCTCCGTGACGGTGACGTTCTTATGGGTGGCGTTGAACTCGGCGGTGAGCGTCTTGATCGCCTTGGCCTCGGCGTCCGCGTAGCCGTGCCAGATCACGATGTTCACGTGCCCCGTCGGACCGGTGGAAGACGCAGTGGACCCGGTGGATCCGCCTGAGCTCCCACTGCCGCCGCAGCCCGCCGCGAGCGATGCGGCTGCGATAAGTGCTGCGACTGCGACGATCAACCGGCGTTTCATTTCCTACCTCCAGAGGTCACGGAAGGACCACCGACCTGGTCAGATGTCGTGGCCGGTCCGGATCGAGCCCGCGGGAGCGGGCCAGCGCAACGGCCGCGCGGTGTACAAGGACGAGCTCCGCCATTGGATCGCCGCGGCCCTCGAGCACCGACGCGCCGGTGGCGCGAATGTCGTCCACGAGATCTGGCTCCGTCTCACCGATGATCCACACCACGGTGCGCTCGTCCGCGACGCTGATCGGGCCGTGGCGGTATTCCATCGCGGGATAGGACTCGGCCCAGGCGCCGCCGGTCTCGCGGAACTTGAGGGCTGCCTCGCCCGCCAGGCCCACCGTCCAGCCCGTTCCGAGAAACACGAACTGGTCGAACTCCGACGGCGACAACGGCAGGTCGGACGTGAGCGCCCGCTCGGCGGCGCTGGCCGCGGCATCCACTGACTGGCCGAAGTGCGCGCGCAGCAGGGCAAGTGTCGTGGTGGCGAAGCGCGTCTGGACGATCGACTCCTCGTCGGCGAAGGGCAGCAGGATCGCGTCGTCGGCGGCGCGCACCACCGGGGTCTCGCCATCGGTGGAGATCGCGACCGAGCGGGCTCCGGGCGGCAGGTTTTCGAGAGCCCGGACCACCTCGGTGGTCGTACCGGAACGGGAGATGGCTACCACCGAGTCGTAGGTCCGGCCGCCCGGCATCTCCGAGGCGACGAACGCGTCCGTCTCTCCCAGTCCCATTGACTCGCGCGCGACCGCGGCCGCCTGGGCGACGTAGAACGAGGTGCCGCAGCCAAGGAGTGCGACCCTGGACCCCTCCGCCGGCAGGCGCGAGGCGACGTCGGGGAGCAGGGCGATGGCCTCTCGCCAGAGCGCCGGTTGGCTGTCTATTTCTTGAGTGATTGCGCTCATATTTGAGCGATCCGCCCCTAACTCGCGCAACATACAGCACAAATGCGCCGAGGTGCAAGCTACACTGGCGCCCGTGCGCCAAGCCGATCGGCTCAGTGCGATCCTCGAGCGGCTCGCGGTTGACGGAAGCCTGAGCGTCACCGACTTATCACAGGCGCTCGGCGTCTCAGCCGCCACGGTCAGGCGCGATCTCCAGCTGCTGGAGGACCAGCGGCTACTGGCACGGACGCACGGGGGCGCGGTCCCACAGGGCGTCCTGTACGAGCTGCCGCTGCGCTACAAGAGCGGCCGCTACCACGAGGAGAAGCTGCGGATCGCGCGCGAGGCGGCCACGCGGGTGATGGATGGCTGGGCGATCGGCCTGACCGGAGGGACCACCGTGACCGAGGTGGCGCGAGCGCTCGTGGATCGCCAGCGGCTCACCGTGGTCACGAACGCCCTGAACATCGCGTCCGAGCTGGCCGTGCGCGCCAACCTCAAGCTCGTGGTCACCGGCGGGGTGGCGCGGCCCGAGTCCTACGAGCTGGTGGGCCCGGTCGCGGAGGCCAGCTTGGCAGGCCTCAACCTCGACATGGTGTTCCTCGGCGTGGACGGCATCTCGCCCGAGGCCGGGCTCACGACCCACCACGAGGTGGAGGCGCACACCGACCTCGCTTTGATCGAACGAGCCCGCCACGTGACGGTCGTCGCCGACAACTCGAAGATCGGCAGGGTGGCTTTCGCGCGCATCTGCGACATGTCGCGCATCGACGAGTTGATCACCGACGCCGGCGCCGACCGCGCGGCCCTCGAGGAGATCGAGGAACGCGGCGTCCGCGTCACGCCGGTGTAGCCGGCTGCCGGCGCTTACGCGCGGAGGCCCTCAGGCATGAGCGCCCCGTGGGCGTCGATCAGCTCGTCCACCATCGCGCGGGCCTCCCTCACGGTGAGCGTGGCGCCGGCGTTTGGATCGAGCAGCACCGCCCGATAGGCATGGTCGCGGCGCTCCTCGAGCGCGGCGCGAAGAGTCAACTCCACTACGTTGAGGAACGTGCGGTTGAGCGCCGCGCACTGGACCGGCAGGGACCCGACTGCAATGGGATGCACCCCGTCCTTGTCCACACGGCAGGGAACCTCGACGCAGCTCCCCTCGGGCAGATCCTCGATCAGCCCGGCGTTCCTGACGTTCCCGTACTCGACCCGGGGAGTTCCCGTCACGATCGAGTGGATGTAGCGCGGGGCCAGCTCGTTCTCTCCCTCGAGCGAGAGTGGCCGGCCCTCGGCCAGGGCGCGCTTGGTGTCCTCGTACTCCTCGAGGTTCTCCTCCGAGCGGCGGAGGTACTCGTCCACCGGAATCCGGTAGCGCTCGATCTCCTCGTCGTGGCCCATGAACCAGGGGACGTACTCGGCGCTGTGCTCGCTCGACTCCGTGGGGAAGTGGCCGAACTGCCTGTAGAGCTCGACGCGCACCCGCCGCGCCAGGCCCTCGGGGTCGCGCTCGATCGCCTGGTCGAGCAGCGGATAGAGGCTTTCACCGCCGCGCTCGAAGCGCAGCACGAAAGCCTGGTGGTTGAGACCCGCGGTGAGGTAGTCGATCTCGTCCGCGGGCACGCCGACGATCTCGGCGAGCTCGTCGTGGGTGTTCTGCACCGAGTGGCAAAGGCCGACGACGTTCGAGAAGCGGCTGCCCTCCCACACCGCCCAGGTGAGCATCGCCATCGGGTTGGCGTAGTTCAGGAGCAGCGCGTCCGGGCAGACGTCCGCCATGTCGTTCGCGATCGCCACGATCACCGGGATCGTGCGCAGCCCACGGAAGACCCCTCCGACCCCGATCGTGTCGCCGATGGTCTGACGGAGGCCGTACTTGGCCGGAATCTGGAAGTCGCGCAACGTCGCTTCGTAGCCCCCGACCTGGATCTCGTTCACCACGAAGTCGGCTGCCTCGAGAGCCGCGCGCCGGTCGAGGTGGGCCTCCACGGTCAGGTCCGCCCCGCTGGCCCGCACGATGTGGCCCACGAGCTCCTCCGCAGTGGTCAGGCGCTCCCCGTCGATGTCGTGAAGCGCGATCGTCGCCTGCCTGAGCTCCGGGAAAGCGACCAGATCGGCGACGATGATGCGGGTGAACTCGACGCTGCCCGCGCCTATCAGAGTGATCTTGCTCATGCGCGATAGTGTTTCAGTTGACCGGATAACGCACAAGAACGCGCACACTTCGG
>DATBKS010000096.1:0-8896 GCA_036555755.1 Thermoleophilaceae bacterium | reverse complement strand
CTCCCAGCTCCGCCGAGCTTCGGGGGCTACAACTGCGTCGGTGACCCGACCGATGTCCCCGGCCGCATTACTGGGATGGCGCTGGGCGCGGATGGGCGCCTCTGGACAGCGGGCTACGAGGGAAACGCCGTGCGCCGGCTGAAGAGCAACGGGCTGGACAGCGAGCTCAAGATCGACATGCCGGTTCCGTCCGGGCCGGCCCGGGTGGCACTCGGTCCGGACGGCAACATCTGGGTGACGATGTACGACGCGGACGCGGTCGACCGCTTCACGCCGAACGGCCTGCGCACGCGCTTTCCCCTGTCGCCGGGCGCGAAGCCAGGCGACATCGTCACCGGGCCGGACGGCGCGCTGTGGATCACCGAGGCGGGGCTGAACAAGATCGGCCGGATGACGACCGCCGGGGTGCTGACGAACGAGTTCGCGCTCCCCACCGCCGGCACGCAGGTCGAGGGAATCACCGCCGGGCCGGACGGCGCGCTCTGGTTCACGGAGTCGGCCACCGCGAAGATCGGGCGCCTAAAGCTCGACCCGGCTCAGGGCGGCGGCGGGGTGACGGACTCGGTGGCGCCGCTCTTCCTGCGGCGGGCAGTCTTCAGCCCGCGCCGGTTTGCCGTGGCCCGAGGTGCGACGCCGAAGAGCGCGAAGCGCGCGCGAGGGAGCAAGCTCAGCTTCTCGCTGTCGGAGCCCGCGGCCGTGACTATCGCGATCGCGCGGCCGGCGGCGGGCCGCCGGGTGGGCAAGTCGTGCCGCAAGCCCACACGCGGCAACCGCAGCCGGCGCCACTGCACGCGCTACGCGACCGTCGGGACCCTCAAGCGCGATGCGCTCCAGGGCGGGAACAGCGTGGCGTTCAGCGGCCGGATCGGTCGCAAGGCGCTGCGGCCGGGCCGCTACCGCGCCCGAGTGCGGGCCAAGGACGCCGCGGGCAACGCCTCGAAGCGCAGCGACGCGAAGTTCACGATCCTCGGCTGATCCGTGCGCGTCGTCCCGTTGATGCGGACGAGCGTGAGCGTGCACTTCTCCGTGTAGCTCCTAAGCCGGCCCGCGCCGATCGGCTCGCCCCGGATGTGACCGACCTGGATCAAGCGGGCGCGCGGCCCGTCAGCGGTCTGACGGCATGCGAAGAGCCAGGCAGTCACAGGCTGCCCGGCTCTTTGCGTGATGGCTCGTCGGGTCTTAGGAGGCGACCGAGAGGGGCGTGACCGTGGCGGGGGCCTGCTGCATGCGGGCCCGCTCCTGGTTCAGTCCCTCGATGAGCGCCTGCTTGCCGGCGGTCACGGTCTCCAGTGCGTCCTGGAGCTCGAGCTCGACGGCCTCGACACGCGCGAGCATCCTTGTCGCGGAGTCGAGTGCGTCATGGCGAATGCGCTGAGCGTCCAGCTCGGCGGCCCGCTGGATGTCAGCGGCGTGGTCGAGGATGCCCTCGACGTGTGCCGACATCTGCGCGGCGAGGGGAGCCCGTTGCTCGGACCCCTTCCACCACCACTGCCGGAAACTGCCTTTGGAGGGTCTCATGAGGCTTCGTTCGGCATTTGGAGTGCGCTTCTTTAGCCCTGCGAGGTAGTGCCAGCCCCCCTTGACCGGCCAAATCACCGGTCGTAGTGTCGAATGCAACTAGCACTGACTCGCGCGCACTCTCCCTTCGGACTCGAGGAGGCCAACATGACGCCGAATCGCATAGTCGCAGTGCTCACCCCGCTGGTATTCGCGCCGCTCGCGGGAGCATGCGCAAGCTGGCTGGCCCAGCACTTCCCTGGGGTCGATGTCTCGCAGAGCGACCTCCAGGCCATCTTCATCTCGGGCGCGCTCATCGCCCTCGCGCCCGCGGCCCAGTGGCTGCACGGCTGGCAGAAGTACGAGGCACGGCAGGCCGACGCGGAGACCGCCGTCCAGGTCGCCACGGCAGCCGGCACCGCCGTGCCCACGCTCGCCGCCGGCGCCGCGATGACCGACACCGACTTCGAAGACGACGGGGACCTCACGGACCTCGACGATCTGGACGTCTCCGACGAGCTCGATGAGCTGGACGCGCTCGGCGATGACGATCTGGACGACGACTTCGAGGACGACCTGCTCGCCGACGAGGACGAGCCGGCCGTCACCGCGAGCTGATCATGTCTCCCACAACGGTTCACGGCCTCGACACGGCCACTGCGCCGCCCGCCGCCAAGGCGAAGCAGATGCTCGATGCGGTCGGCGGGCGCTGGTGGAACGTCTACATCGGCGGCCCGAGTTCACAGGGACACGGCTGGACCCCGGAGCTGATCAAGGACTACGTGGCTCATGGGATCGACCACTTCATGCTCACCTACTGCGGCCGCTGGAAGAAGGGCCCGTTCACCGCCGCGCAGGCCAAGGCGGACGCGCAGCAGGCCCTCCAGCTTGCGGCGTCCTACGGCTACACGGGGCACTTCCCGCTCTGCATCGACGTAGAGATGCAGCTGTTCGAGAGCAATCCGGCCGCGGTCACTCGATACGTCGCCGAGTGGTGCAAGGCCGTCAAGGCGGCGGGCGCGCGCCCGGGCCTGTACGCCAACCCGGGACCGCTGCAGGCGATGCACGGCAAGGTCCCTGCCGATTTCGTCTGGGTGGCAAGTTGGCTGGGCAAGTCGTTCGCCCACCACAGCGATTCGCGCTCGGCGCCGAAGATGCCCACCTCGATGTGGCCCGCCGAAGGTCAGCGGGCGTGGCAGTACGCCGGCGAGACCACTGTTCAGGGCTACCGGGTCGACATCGACGTCGCCGACCTCGGCTGCCTCGCCGGCCCGCCTGGCTCACAGCTCGGCAAGCTGCCGGTCCACTCGGCAGCCTCGGGTGTGATCCGGCGCGGCGACCGCGGACCCGCGGTGGTGCGCCTCACGCGGCGGCTGTCGTACGTGCGCTCGCGCAAGACCGGCAAGCCTTACCTCGACGGCGCCCGCGGGCGCTTCGACGTCGAGGCGGTGCGCGCGCTCAAGCGCTTCCAGGCCGAGCACCACCTCGCTCACGACGGGGTCTTCGGCTCCGACAGCGCCCGGGCGCTCAACCGCTCGGTGAAGATCGAGAAGGCCAAACGCGCTGCGAAGCGCCACGGCGGGGCGACTCCCGTTGGTCCGGTCACTCATGGTGGCCACCACGCCGCGCCCACGAACGGCAAGGCCCGGAAGACCACCAACCTGCCCGCGCTCGTCAAGGATGTGCGCCGGCTCGAGGCCGAGACCGACCACGCGTGGGAGGTGCTCGTCGGCTATGCGCAGAGGCGCAAGCGCGCGCTGAAGGAGGCACGTGACCAGGCGGTCGACCTGGCCGACATCGCGCGGATCCTGATGCGGATCGAGCGCGAGCTGGAGGGTCTGATCGAGTTCGAGGAGCACGGTGCACCTGCACCTGCACCTGCTCCAGCTCCGGCTCCGGCTCGGGCTCCGGCTCCGGCTCCGACCCCCGCTCCCCCACCCGCGGCGCCGGTCGCGCACACAACCGAAACCGCCGTGGCGGCCGAGCCCGCAGCAGCGGCGCCAACAGCAGCAACGACAGTGGCTCCCGCTCACGGCAACGGCGATGCCCCACCGGCGGCGGCGCCTGCAGTCACGCCGGCGCGCAAGCTCACGGACCTCACGGACGCCGAACTCCTGCACCGGATCGACCGGCTGGAGCACGCCGTCGAGCGCTCACGCGAGGTGCTGATCGGCCGCTACATCGTGGTCGAGAAGGAGATCGCGAAGCTCACCCACAAGCAGCCGCCTGTGGTCCCGACGCCCACCGGGGGAGGCGGCGGTACGCACGTGAAGCCGAAGCCGAAGCCCGGGCCGGAGCCGGGCCCGAAGCCGAAGCCGGTGCCCGGCGGCGGTGGCAAGCTGCCTGCGCCGAAGGCCGGCGTGAAGAACGTCCAGCGCCTGCTGAACGCCTTCACGGCGCACTTCCTGCACGATGTCACGCCGCTCGCCGTCGACGGCCGCAAGGGCAAGCAGACGAACAGGCGGATCCGCTCGGTCCGCTACTACCTCGGCTACGGAAAGACCGGGATGAAGACGGCGAAGGTCGACGACAAGCTGCTCCAGCGGCTGCAGCACGTCGGCTCGCCGCGTTTCTTCAACCCGGCGATGCTCGTGCGCTCGCGCAAGCGGCGCCGCAAGCAGCACAAGCTGATGAAGAAGATGCGGGCGCCGCAGGACGGCGTGCTGATGTTCGAGGACCAGAAGCCGGTGGCCGCGTGGATCCATCCGTATCTCGTGTGGGCCCGCAAGAACGGCTGGACGGGCCGGGTGATCTCGGGCTACCGCACGCCGGAGTACTCGGAGCACATCTGCATCACGCAGAGGTGCAACGGCGCTCCGCGTTGCGCAACCTGCGCCGGCCGCGCCTCCAACCACTGCGTCAAGATCAAGCCCGGCGGAGCGGTGGACGTGTCACCGGAATCAACGGCGCAGTTCGCTCAGCTCATGCTGAGGTGCCCATTCGAGCCGAAGCTGAGAAACCTCGTCCCCGGAGACACCAACCACTTCTCGGGCAGCGGCCACTGACTACATTCGGGCGGTGATACGCAGACCCGGAGCGGAGCGGCTCGCGGTCGCCGACGCTCTGGCGATCGTGGCGTTCGCGGCGATCGGCCAGCTGTCCCACCACGGTGGGCTGTCGATCGCGGGCTTTGCCCGCGACGCGCTTCCGCTGCTCGCGGGGTGGTTCGGGGCGGCGTTCGTGTTCGGCGCCTATCGCGGCGCGGCCCCGCGGGCGTTCCTGCTGACCTGGCTGGTGGGCATCACCGTCGGAGTTGGCATACGCGCGGCGGTACTCGGCCGGGCGCTCAACGGGCACGAGGCCGCGTTCCTGGTTACATCGCTCGTCTTCACCCTGCTGCTCATACTCGGCTGCAGATCGCTTCTGGGCATCATGCCCGGGTGGCGAAAGCAGAGCCTCAGGCCGAACTCACGCTCCCGCAGGCGCGCCGGATAGCCGTCGCGGCACAAGGTCTGAACGAGCCGCGGCCCGGCTCGCGCGTGACCATGCGGCAGCTCCAGCGGGTGATCGACCGGATCGGCCTGATCCAGATCGACTCGGTGAACGTGCTGGCGCGCAGCCACCTGATGCCGCTCTTCAGCCGGCTCGGCAACTACGACACGGCGCTGCTCGACCGCGCCTCGAGCCGCAAGCCGCGCCGGCTCGTCGAGTATTGGGCCCACGAGGCGTCGTTCATCCCGCCGGCCACGCACCGGCTGCTGCGCTGGCGCATGGCGGATGCGATCAACGACGCCTGGGGCGGCATGCGGCGCGTGGCGCGCGACCACCCGGACCTGGTCGCGGCCGTGCTCGACGAGGTGGCGCGGCGCGGCCCGCTCACCGCCGCGCGGGTGGACGAGGAGCTTCAGCACGACGTCCCTGCGGTGGATCGCGAGGAGTGGGGCTGGAACTGGTCGTACACGAAGCGCGCGCTCGAGTTCCTCTTCTGGTCGGGCCAGGTGACGAGCGCGGGACGAACGGTGCAGTTCGAGCGCCGCTACGACCTGCCGGAGCGGGTGCTGCCGGCCGACATCGCCCGCGCGCCCGACCCCGATCCCGACGACGCCCGCCGCGAGCTGATCCGCATCGCCGCCCGCGCGCACGGCTTCGGCACCGAGCAGTGCCTGCGCGACTACTTCCGCCTGAAGCCGGAGGAGGCGCGCCCGGCGATCGCCGATCTCGTGGAGAGCGGCGAGCTGATCCCGGTGGCGGTCGAGGGCTGGAAGCGCCCTGCCTACCTGCACCGCGACGCCCGCCGTCCGCGCCGGATCAAGGCCCGCGCGCTGCTCTCCCCGTTCGATTCCCTCGTGTTCGAGCGCTGGCGCACCGAGAACCTCTTCAACTTCCGCTACCGCCTCGAGATCTACGTTCCGGCCCCGAAGCGCATCCACGGCTACTACGTCCTCCCCTTCCTGTTGAACGACCGCCTGGTGGCCCGCGTCGACCTGAAGGCAGACCGCAAAGCACAAGTCCTGCGGGTGATGGCCGCCCACCGAGAACCGGACGCGCCGGAGGAGACGAGCACAGAGCTCGCGGAAGAACTGACCCTGATGGCCACGTGGCTGGGCCTGAACAAAGTCGCAGTAAGACGGCGCGGCGACCTCGCACCAGGTTTGGCCAAAGCCCTGTGACCTGCGACCCGCGACCTGCGACCTCTACCCTCAGAAGCCGTGCCGTCCCGCGCTGACCTCCGAAACATCGCCATCATCGCCCACGTCGACCACGGCAAGACGACGCTCGTGGACGCCATGCTGCGCCAATCGGGCGTGTTCGCCGCGCACAAAGAAGTCTCCGAGCGCGTGATGGACTCGATGGACCAGGAGCGCGAGCGCGGCATCACGATCCTCGCGAAGAACGCCGCCGTCCGCTACGGCGACACGAAGATCAACCTGGTCGACACGCCCGGCCACGCCGACTTCGGCGGCGAGGTGGAGCGCGGGCTGACGATGGTTGACGGCGTGCTGCTGCTCGTGGATGCCTCCGAGGGACCGCTGCCACAGACCCGCTTCGTCCTCCGCAAGGCGCTCGAGCAGCAGCTGCCCGTGATCCTCGTGGTGAACAAGGTCGACCGCCCGGACGCGCGCATCAAGGAGGTGGTCGATGAGGTCTACGACCTGTTCCTCGACCTGGACGCGAACGAGGACCAGATCGACTTCCCGATCGTCTACACGAACGCGAAGGCAGGCTGGGCGAGCGCTGACGAGGGCGTCGAGGGCGAGGACCTGCGCCCGCTGTTCGACCTGATCCTCGACACCGTGCCGGAGCCTATGTACGGCGAAGGCGCCGCGCTCCAGGCGCTCGTCACGAACCTCGACGCATCTCCCTACGTCGGCCGGCTGGCGCTCTGCCGCGTGCACGAGGGCACCATCCGGCGCGGCCAGACCGTGGCCTGGTGCCGCCGCGACGGCGAGGTGGAGCAGGTCAAGGTCACCGAGCTGTACGTGACCGACGGGATGGAGCGCGTCGACGCCGACGAGGCAGGGCCGGGCGAGATCATCGCGCTCGCGGGCCTGCCCGAGGTGATGATCGGCGACACGATCGCGGACACGCTCAACCCGCAGCCGCTGCCGCCGGTAACGGTGGACGAGCCCGCGCTGGGGATGACGATCGGCATCAACACGTCGCCGCTCGCCGGGCGCTCGGGCGACAAGCTCACCGCGCGTCTGCTCAAGTCGCGGCTCGACCAGGAGCTGGTGGGCAACGTCTCGATCCGCGTGCACCCCACCGACCGCCCCGACACCTGGGAGGTCCAGGGCCGCGGCGAGCTCCAGCTTGCGGTGCTCGTGGAGACGCTGCGGCGCGAGGGTTTCGAGCTGACCGTCGGCAAGCCGCAGGTGCTCACGCGCGAGATCGGCGGCCGCCTGCATGAGCCCGTGGAGCGCCTCGCCATCGACATCCCGGAGGACTTCCTCGGCGTCACCACCCAGCTGCTCGCCCTGCGCAAGGGCCGGATGGACCAGATGGTCAACCACGGCACGGGCTGGGTGCGGCTCGAGTACCTCATCCCGGCGCGCGGCTTGATCGGCTTCCGCACCGAGTTCATGACCGAGACGCGCGGCACCGGCATCCTGCACTCGGTGTTCGAGGACTACGAACCGTGGCACGGCGAGATCAAGACGCGCCCCACCGGCTCGCTCGTGGCGGACCGCCGCGGCGCCACCTCCCAGTTCGCGCTGCTCAAGCTGTCGGACCGCGGCCAGCTCTTCCTCGGCCCCGGCGAGGACGTGTACGAGGGCATGATCGTGGGCGAGAACTCGCGCGCCGAGGACCTAGACGTCAATGCCGTCCGCGAGAAGAAGCTCACCAACATGCGCTCCTCGACAGCCGACGAGCTCGTCCGGCTCGCGCCGCATCACAAGCTCTCGCTCGACCAGGCGCTCGACTTCATCCGCGAGGACGAGTGCGTCGAGGTGACGCCCGAGGTCGTGCGCCTGCGCAAGCTCGAGCTGGCCGCCGGCGAGCGCCAGCGCCTGGCCAAGCGCTCGAAGCCGGACGCCGTCACCGCTAGCTGATCACTCGTCACGTTTTTTGCGCTCAGTCCCCTTAGAGGGATGATGGGCAAACGGAGACGTGGCGCTTACTGGCGATGACATCAGCCGGCTGTATCGCCGCGAGGCAGCGGCGCTGCTCCTGTTCTTCTCGCGCAGGCTGTTCGACCCTGAGGTAGCGGTGGACCTGGTAGGCGAGACCTTTGCCGCTGCGTTCAGCGACCGCCGCCAGTTCCGCGGCACGACGGGCGAGGAAGCGGTGGGCTGGATCTACGGCATCGCGCGTCACCAGCTCAGCGGCTACCTGCGCCGCGGCGCCGTCGAGCGCCGGGCGATGAGCCGCCTCGGGGTGGAGCGGCGCGCGCTCACCGACCCGGAGTACGAGCGCATCGAGGAGCTCTCGGTCGCGGCCGAGCTGGGCGACGTGGTGGTAGACCGGCTTCAGCAGCTTGCGCCGGGCCAGCGCGAGGCGGTGCGCCTGCGGGTGATCGACGAGCTGCCGTACGCCGAGGTGGCGGCGCGGCTCGAGATCAGCGAGGAGAGCGCCCGGACTCGCGTGTCGCGCGCCCTGCAGGCGCTCGCGGGCGGGGCGGACGCGAAGTCGAACGGCAGCGGCAAGCGGAGCGGACAGGCGGTGGAGCATGACTGACCTGCCGATCCTCGACGAGCTCGGCGAGTCGCTGGCGCGCGGATTTGAGCGCGCGGAGAGGCGCGAGCGGCGTCCGCGCCCCAGACTCGGGCTGCTGTTGCCGGCTGCCGCGGCGTTCGTGCTGCTCGGCGGAGGCGCAGCTGCGGGCACGCTGCTCGCCCTCCGCGGCAGCGTGATCCCGGGCCCGTCCCCCCAGAACGTGCAGCCGCAGATGAAGCCGCTGGTGAGCACCGTCCACGTGGAACCGCTGCGGGCAAAGGACCCCGCCGGCGGGGCTCCATGG
>DATBKS010000095.1:0-11584 GCA_036555755.1 Thermoleophilaceae bacterium | reverse complement strand
TGGAACAGGAACATCGGATCGCGGGAGCCGAGCGCCAGCGCCTTGTGGGCGAAGCGCAGCCCGGCGGTCGGCCGGCCAGCGCGCGTGAGCGCCCATCCGAGGGCGTCCGCCGAGCGCACGGAGGGCGCCTCCCTCCACGCGCGCCGGGCCAGCCCCACGGCACGCGCGGGACTGCCGTGGCTTGCCTCGAACAGCGCGAGGTCCACGTCGGTGTTCACGCCGTTCGCCTGCAACAGCTTCTCCTCCGCGCCGACGAGCGCGAGGTCCCGTCGCGCCGAAGCGCCGCGGCCCGCGGCCAGCTCGGTCTCGCCGAGCGCCACCACGTACTGCGGGAGCGGCAGGCGGGCAACCGCATCGCGGTAGCGGCGGATCGCGGGAGCGAAGTGGCCGCGCGCGGCCTCCACCGAGGCCAGCCCGGCGCTCGCCGGCACGTAACCGGGGAAGCGGGCCAGCGCGGTGCGGTACGCCTCGCGGGCCGCGTCCACGCGGCCGACCGTGAAGTAGAGGTTGCCGAGCAGCGTCTGCACGTAGGCGACGTTCTCGGCCGCCTGCCCGCCGGCTGACACCGCGAGCCGCATCGCGCGGATCGCGCCGGGCAGGTCACCGTGCAGCTCGCGCCAGTAAGACGCGCGCGCGTAGGAGGCGAGGTTGGGCTGCGCGTCCACCATGAGGCGCAGCGTGCGCTGCGCCTCGCCGTAGCGGCCGAGTTCGATCTGTGCATCCACGATGTCGCCGAGCGGCTTGACCACGTACGGCGCGATCTGCCGCGCCTGCTCCGCGTAGTGGAGACCAGCGGCGAAGTCGTGCCGCGCCAGCGCCAATGTGCTCGCGCCCGTGAGCGCCGCCGGGTCGCGAGGGTTGAGCTTCAGGGCGGTCCTGAGCACCGCCCCCGCGCGCGTGTAGTAGGAGGCGTCGCCGGTCTCGCGCACCTTCTGCAGGTAGGCGTCGGCGAGGAAGCCGTAGCCACGCGAGTCCTTGGGATGAGCGCGCACGAGCGCCTGGAAGCTCGCGATGCGCTGGTCGGTGGAGGCGCCGACGAGGGCGGCCGGGTTGTCGACGCCGCTAAATCCGGTCGGCGCCTTCGAGCCGTTGCGGTTGACGAGCACGAACGTGGCGAGCGCAGCGAAGAACACGGCCGCAACTGCCAGAAGCTTCAGAAGAAATGTGTTTCGCGGAAGTGCCATGGGAGTTCTCTCTCGGTCTGCGGCCCGGAGAGGGAGCCCGCCCCAGCGGACCCCCTCCCGGTGTTCCGGACTCCGTTCACCCGGTTAGGGCGTCGGAGCGTGTGGCGGGGTGATCGGCTTCGGGATCTGCGAGTCGAACCCCGAGGTCGGCTCCGCCAGGTACGGGAAGCTGGACAGGAACGGCTTGTCGTTCGCGTCCACTCCGTCGCCAAGCGGAACGTTGTTGCCCTTGAGCGCGCCGGCGACCACACGGAGCGAAATGTCCGTCACGTCGTCGGTGAGCCTGCGCCCGTCCGGGAATCCCTGGAGATCCCCGCCGAGGACGCCGAGCGGGTTGGGGTTGGCGCTGGGCGGCACGCCGAGGTTGATCTTCAGCGTGTCGGCCGGCACGGGGTGCTTGCCGATCTGCGTCTTGCCCGGGATGCCGGTGAGCAGGGCCTGCACGATGTCCGTGCGGTTGTGCTCAGGCGCGTTGATGCTGAACAGCAGGTTCATCACGTGCGCCAGCTCCGGGTTGAGCACGAACTGGCCGTACAGCTTTGCGTCCTGGCTGGGCTGCGTGGCGTTGAAGTGATCCTTCTGACCGATCGGGATCACGACCTCGTTCACGAGCGGGTTGCCAAGGCGGCTCACCTGCACGTAGCCGTCGTCGCCCGACTTCTTGCCGTGACGCTTGTGGTGGCCCTTGTGCTTCTTCTTGGCCGCCGAAGCCACGGCGTTCCCGCCGTTCACCTGGATGCGCGGACGCTCGGTGGAGGTCCAGACACCCACGACGGCGTTGCCGGCAGACGGGCTGCTGACGCCCTTGCCGTCAATCGTCACATCGGACTTCGGGATCTGGAGCACGATCGAGTGCACTCCGTAGCCCGCGAGGTCGTCCTTGCCGCCGCCCTGGTTGCCGGTGCCCAGACGCAGGTTGATCGCGTCGAACGCCGTACCGAGGTCGACGAAGAACGGGTCATCGCGCTGCCCCGCGAACACCTTGCCGCCACCGGAGATCGAATGGATCGCCTGGTTCGCGACTGCGGTGTAGTTGGGGATCGTCTTCGGGCCGACGTTGTTCGGCGCGACCGGAATGTTCTTTCCGACCACCTTGGCCGACACGAGCTTGCCCTTCTTGTACTTCTCACGCGTGACCGTGTAGTCCTGCTGGACCTGAAGCTTGGGATCGTTGATCGAGCTCACGCCAGGCAGGGCGTACAGGAACGAGTTCTTGTTCAAGTAGTGCGTCTTGAACTTGAACAGGTAACGGATGTCGTAGACACCGTCGCCGGTGTTGTCGACGTTGATGTAGTAGTGCGCGCGGTCATCGAACCGGTAGAAGTTCGGGCCGCCCGCGGGATCCTCGAACGGGATCCAGTCCGACGCCACCGTCAGCGAGTTCGGGGCGTCAGGCGACACGAACGCGTAGATGTCCGTGTCGTCGGCGGTGGGGTCCAGCGCCGACAGCGGTGCCTCACGGTGGCTCGAGCCGAAGCTCAAGGACACAGCGATAGCTGCCGCGGCAAGGATCACCGCGAAGAAGAGCCGTTTCATAGCTCCCTCCCTTTCGGTAAGGCGGGGGTTGAGGTGCCCGCCGGCGAGTCCTGAGGCCTGCGGGGTTGTCAGGGAGTTATGCGGCTTAGGGCGCGAACTGGATCAGTCAGCCGTCCGCCGGGCTAGGGGACGCCGGCCGGGTGCGAGGCGTCGGTGAACTCGCGGAAGAGCCCGGTGACGATGAACGCGGTCTGCTCGCCGATGTCCACGGCGTTGTCGCCCATGCGCTCGAGCGCGCGGCCGACTCCGAGCATCATCATGGCCCACTCGCGGGTGTCCACGTCGTCGCCCGCCTCGAGCGCGATGCGGAAGCACTCGCGGTGCATGCGGTTCACGGCGTCGTCGCGGGAGACGAGGTCCTCGGCCAGCTCGACGTTGCGGCTCGCAAACGCCTTCTTCGACTGCTCGATCATCGCCGTCACGTGACGGCCCATCTCGAGCAGCGTCTCGAGCAGCTCGGGAACGATCGGCGGCTCGTGGCCCGTGAGCGGGATCGTCTTCGCGATGTTCACGCACTGGTCGCCCATGCGCTCGACGTGTTTGATCACGTCGAGGAGAGCGGCCACGAGGCGGAGGTCCGTCGCCACCGGCGCCTGGCGGGCGAGCAGCGACAGGATGCCCTGGTGCACCTCGAGGTAGCGGCCGTCGATGCGATCGTCGTCTGAGATCACCATCGCCGCGAGCTCGACATCCTGCTGCGAGAGCGCCTCCATCGTGCGCCCGAGCTGGGTGACGACCATGTCGAGCCCGGCGAGCGCCTGGCTCTCGAGCTCGTCGAGCTCCTCCTTGAAGTGGACCCTTGTCTCGCTAGCCATTAGCCGAACTTCCCTGTCACGTACTGCTCGGTACGGTCGTCATCCGGGTTCGTGAACATCTTCTCCGTCGGAGCGTGCTCCACGAGCTCCCCGCTCAGCATGAACGCCGTCGTGTCGGCCACGCGCGCTGCCTGCTGCATGTTGTGCGTGACGATCACGATCGTGTACTTCGTCTTCAGCTCCTCGACGAGCTCCTCGATGCGCAGCGTCGCGATCGGGTCGAGCGCCGAGCACGGCTCGTCCATGAGGATGACCTCAGGCTCGGCGGCAAGTGTGCGCGCAATGCAGAGGCGCTGCTGCTGGCCGCCCGAGAGGCCGATGCCCGCCCTGCCGAGCCGGTCCTTCACCTCCTCCCACAGGCCGGCGCCGCGCAGGCTCTGCTCGACCTTCTCCTTGAGGCCCGAGCCCTTGGCGCCGCGCAGCTTGAGACCGGCCGCCACGTTGTCGTAGATCGACATCGTGGGGAAGGGATTCGGCTTCTGGAACACCATGCCGATTGCACGCCGCACCGCGACGACGTCCACGCGCTCGTCGTAGACATTCGACTCGTCCACCATCACCTTGCCGGTGGCGCGGGCGCCTGGGATCTCCTCGTGCATGCGGTTGATGCAGCGCACGAGCGTCGACTTGCCGCAGCCCGAGGGACCGATCAGCGCGGTCACCTCGTTGGGCTCGAAGTTGAGCGACAGGTCCTTCACCGCGTGCTGGTCGCCGTAGTAGGCGTTCAGCTCCTCGACGGTCACGCGGTGACCGGCGTCGCTGGCGGGCAGGGTTGAGGTTGCGCCGGCGCTAGCGGTAGTCGCGCCGTCGCGTCCGAAGCGCCGCTGCTGCGTGGCTTCGGCCTGCGGCTCGGTCTGCTCGCCGGACGTGGGTGGCGGATCGGAAGTCATTTCCTTGGCCTCCTGGGGATTCATGTGAGGCGGCTCCTTCGTGAGACAAATCGGGCAATCAGGGTCAGCAGGAGGATCAGCACCACGAGCGTGAGTGCCGCTCCCCAAGCGCGGGCCACCAGGCGGTCCTGAGCCTGTCCCACGTCGGTGAAGATCTGCAGCGGGAGCGAGTTCATGCGCTGCCCGAGGTTGAAGGTCGTGCCGTTGACGATCGCGACGGTGAAGAGGAGCGGCGCGGTCTCGCCGGCAGCGCGCGCGATCGCGAGCAGCGCGCCGGTGACGAGGCCGGGGAGCGCGGTGGGCAGCACCACTCGGCTCACCACGCGCCAGCGCGGCGCACCCAGGGCGAGCGCGGCCTCGCGCAGGTGGTTCGGGACAAGCAGGAGCACGACCTCGGCCGACCGCGTGACGATCGGCAGCATCAGGAGCGACAGGGCAATCGAGCCCTTCCAGCCGGCGAACGTCCCGAAGCCCCCGTTCAGGATCAGGGTGATGTAGATGAACAGGCCGAAGACGATTGACGGCACGCCCGTCATCACGTCGACGAAGTAGCGGACCGTGGCGGCGAACTTGCTGTCCTTGCCGTACTCGGTCAGGTAGAGCGCCACGCCGACGCCAATCGGGATCGCGATCAGGCTGGCCAGCGCGACCATCTCGATAGTCCCGAAGATGGCGCTCTTGATGCCGCCCGGATCGCCGAGGAAGTTGCCCGTCGGATCCGTGGAGAAGAAGTGCCAGCTGATGGCGCTGAGGCCCTTCTTCAGCAGGTAGTACAGGACTAGCACGAGCGGCACCAGCGCGACGATGGTGCCGAGCCCGAGCAGCCCGCGCATGATCTTGTCCTTACGCCGGCGGCCCGCGCTGATCGGCTCGAACGTGGCACCTGCGGAGATGGCGCTCATCCGCCCAGCCCCGCTGCCGCACCGGCGGTGGCGGCGTCGCCGCTACCGGTGCGCTTGCCCCGATGTCCGCGCACGACGAAATAGCGCGCGGCCGCGTTGATGATGAGGGTGAGAACGAATAGAACGAGGCCGGCGGCGATCAAAGCCGCGCGGTGAGTCTCGTTGTTGGCCGCCTCGCCGAACTCGTTGGCGATCACGGCCGCCAGCGTGTAGCCCTGGTCGAAGAGGTGCTTGCCGATCTGCGGCGCGTTGCCGACCACCAGGGTGACCGCGATCGTCTCGCCGATCGCGCGGCCGAGGCCGAGCATCGCGGCGCCGGTAATGCCGGCGCGCGAGTAGGGGAGGACCGCCATGCGGATCATCTCCCAGCGTGTGGCGCCTAGCGCGAGCGCCGCCTCCTTGTGATCGGCAGGCACGGTGGCCATCACCTCGCGCGAGATGGCGCTGACGATCGGGACGATCATGATCGCGAGGATCAGGCCGCCGATGAAGTAGTTGGGACCGGCCACCGACGCCCCGCCGATGAACGGAATGAAGCTGAAGGTGTCGGTGAACCATTGCTCTGCCGGCTTGAGCTTGGGGATCAGGACGAAGACGCCCCAGAGGCCGTAGACCACCGAGGGCACGGCAGCCAGCAGGTCGATCATGATCGTGAGCGGGCTGCGCAGCTTGCGCGGGCACAGCTCGGTGACGAACAGCGCCGCCGCGATCGCCACCGGCACGCCGATGAGCAGCGCCACGCTGGCGGTGATGAGAGTGCCGACGAGGAGCGGGAGCGCCCCGTAGATCGAGCGCGAGACGTCCCAGTTGTTGTCGAACGTGAAGCCGAGGACGCCGAACTTCGAGAACACCGGCTGCGACTCGATGTACAGCCGGATGAAGAAGAAGAGGATCAGGAGCAGGATCGCCGCGGCGAGCCCGGTGAGCCCCCACTTCAGCGCCTTGTCCGGCAGACGCGAAAGGGACGACCCCCCGAAAGCCGGGCGGTCGTCCCTACGCGTGCTGATTGAGGCAGCTTCCATTACGAGGCCGAGACCGGACTCCCGTTGCACTGAAGCTCCGACACCTGGGCCTTCGCCTTGCTCGCGATCGCGCTAGGCAGCGGTGCGTAGGACAGCTGCTCGAGGACCTTCTGGCCGTCCCCGTAGACGTAGTTCAAGAACGCGGCCGCACCCTTGGCGGTGTTCGCGTTCATGCCTCCCTTGCAGAGGTCCTTGTAGAACAGGACGAAGGTCTGCGAGGAGATCGGGTACGCGGCGGGGTTGGGCGAGTTGATCACGGTGAAGCTGAGATCGCTCGGCACCGTCACTCCGTCACCCGCCGCCGAGGTCGACTCGAGCGAGGGCGCGACGTACTTGCCCGACTTGTTCTTCACGTCGGCGAACGTGAAGTTGTTCTGCAGGGCGTAGGCCTGCTCCACGTAGCCGATCGAGTTCGACGTCTGCTTGATGGCCGCGGCAACGCCGTCGTTGCCCTTGGCGCCGGTGCCGGTCGGCCACTTGACCGTCTTGTCCGAGCCCACCTTGCTCTTCCACTCAGGGCTGTAGCTCTGGAGGAAGTCGGTGAAGCCCTTCGTCGTTCCGGACTCGTCCGAGCGGTGGACCACCGTGATCTTCGATGACGGCAGGCTGATGCCCTGGTTCTGGGAGGCGATCTCCGGGTCGTTCCAGGTCGTGACCTTGCCGAGGAAGATGTCCGCGATGGTCTTGCCGTCCAGCTTCAGTCCGCTCTTGACCCCCGAGAGGTTGTAAGAGACGGTGATCGCGCCGAACGCGACCGGGAACTGAAGCGGCTGGCCGTGCTTGGCCTTCGCCGCTGCCATCTCCTCCGGCTTCAGCGGCGGGTCGGTGGCGCCGAAGTTCACGGTGCCTGCGGTGAACTGCGCGACGCCGGCACCCGAGCCGACGGGCTGGTAGTTGATGGTCAGCCCCTGGTCTTTGAGGTTGCTGCCGAACTGCTGGTAGATCGGGGCGGCGAAAGTCGAGCCGGCTCCGTTAAGGGTTGCGTTGACGCTCGAGCCGCTCCCCGTAGAGCCGCCGCCCGAGCCGGTATCGCTGCTGCCGCTGCTACCGCATGCGGCCACGCCCAGTACGAGCGCCCCAGCCACCGGCAGTACCGCGAGCCACTGACGTGACTTCACAGGTTCTCCTTAATTCGCTTGCGTGGTCGCGGCGAGACTCGCATCCCCTCCTGGGCAGTCTGTTACCGGGTTGTGGCAGACATGTGAAAAAGATGTGAACAGCCGATAACACGGGATTTACGGGATCTCCACAGGAGCCATGCGGCTTCGCGCGACGATGCCGGCATGACCCAAGTCGACGACAAGCAGGCCTCATACGACGTGCTGTTGCTTCTTGCCGACGCCGATGCCAGGTGGTGGGACTACGGCAGCGCAGTGCGGCTGCTCGATCACGCCGCCGAAGCAGGTGGCGGGCTGCCGCTCGAATACGAGTTCAAGCGGGCTCGTTGGGCGCGTTTGCGGGATCTCCGTGGTGGGCGCCCGCAGGCCTGGTCGCGCAAGGCCGCCTGAGTATCGGCTGTGAATAACTCGTGAACGTGCTTTTGCAGCGCGCGGGTCGGGAATACACTCGTACCGAGATGCAGGAGAGCCAGAGCGCAGCTCCGTACTTGGCGCCTGTCTCCGTCCCGAACGTCACAGGCGTGCGAGTTCAGCCAGGTCCAATTCGTCTTGCCGTGATCGACACGGACAGCGGATTCGTCCGTGTGCTCGTGAAACGGGTGGGCGAGATGGGCTGGCAGCACCGCGTCCTCACAGCGCCCCCGCGGCCGGAGGACCTGCTCTCGATGCGCCTCCATGCCCTGATCGTGGACCTGTCCCTGCTCGGCCCGGGCGGCTGGGACTTCCTCGAGCACGTGTGCGACTCCGTTCCCGGCCTGGGCGTGATCGTCTGCACCGGCACCTCGAGCGTGGCTCAGCGCGTGCGCGGGCTGCGCATCGGTGCCGACGACTGGATCACGAAGCCCTGCCACCCGCAGGAGGTAATCGCGCGCGTCGAGGCGGTCGTCCGCCGCCGTAAGCGCTCGCTGCCCGGCGCGACCGGCGAGGACGGGCCGCTGCTCGCCGGCGAGCTCGAGATCCGGTCGGACCAGTTCCAGGCTTTCGTCGGCGGCCAGAGCATCGACCTGACACGGCGCGAGTTCGAGCTGCTGCACCTGCTCGCCAAGGCACGCGGCCGGGTGCTCGAGCGCGACGAGATCTACCAGCACGTCTGGGGTTACGCGATGGTGCACGGCGACCGCTCGGTCGATGTCTTCGTCCGGAAGGTACGCCAGAAGGTCGAGCGCTTCTCGCCCGGCTGGACGTACATCCACACGCACTTCGGCATCGGTTACCGCTTCGAGCCTGAGGCGCCGGACGACGGCGACGGCGCAGACAGGATCGACGAAACCGATGCCGACGAAGCGCCCGAGGGCATCGGCACCAGCGCATGAGCATGCTCCGCGGTTCCTCGAACGGCGACGGCCTGTTGACGCTGTTTGAGGAGTCTGGGCGCAACGTCGAGCGCACCGGCTCGCTGCTCCGCGACCTGCTCGAGGACTTCCCAGAGCGCTCCTCCCTCGCCCGCGACATCCTGATCTGCGAGCAGGAGGGCGATCGCATCACCCACGACATCATCCACGCGATGAGCACGAACGGCTCGAAGCTCGACCAGCGCGATGCTTACGAGCTGGCGCGCGCCCTGGATGATGTCGTCGACTACGCGGAGGAGACTGCGGACTCGCTCGAGCTGTACGGCGTCGAGGCGCCGATGGAGCAGGCGCAGGAGCTGGCCGCGGTGCTGGCGGACGCGTCGGTGTCGGTGGCCGAGGCGCTCGCGCACATGCGTTCCGGCGAGGACGTCTCACATCAGCTGATCGAGATCCACCGACTCGAGAACGAGGGCGACCGGATCTCTCGCGAGGCGATCGCGTCGCTGTTCAAGAGCGGCACCGACCCGATGGTCGTGATCCGCTGGAAGGACATCTTCGAGTCGCTCGAGCAGGCGATCGACTCATGCGAGACGGTCGCGCATGTCATTGAGGGGATGAGGCTCAAGCGCCGCTGAGCTTCGGTTGGCAGTTGGCCGTTGGCAGTTGGCCGTCAGGCTGCTGGGGCTATCAGCGGCGCGCCGCGTTCCAGGAGAGCCCGGGGTGCCGAGTCGGTCAGGATGCGGGCGCGTGCTCGGGTCAACGCCCACGACGCTTTCTCGAGACCTACGCAAAGCGCCGGCCCGCGCCAGCCGGGGTGCGCGTCGGAGGCGAGGCATGTGACGACGCCGGAGCCGACGAGCCACAGCGCATGACGCTCTGCCTCCGCTCCGTAGCCGCCGGCGAGCGACCACGCGTTCACTTGCAGCAGCGAGCCGGCGGCCAGTTCACGGCGCAGCGCGGCCGCGTTGTCGGCCATCAGCACTGGGCTGCGCTCGGGATGCGCGATCACGACTGCGAAGCCGCGGTCGCGCAGTTCGTCAGCCGCCGTGTGAAGCTCTTCGCCGAGCCCCTCGAACGGTGCCTCGAGCAGAATCCAGCTCGAGCTTGGGGGCCCGACGGCGATGGTCTCGAGATCGACCTGGCTGAGGCGGCCCACCATGTCGTGGCGGACCTCGGCGCCGCAGCGGACGTCGACGTCGACATCCTCGACCGTCAGCCGAGCGCGGACCTCGGCGACAAGGTCGGGGAGATCGCTGACGTCGGTCACGTACTCGCTGCTCACGTGGGGAGTGGCCACGATCACGCCGGTGCCGTCGGCCTCAGCCAGGCGCGCCAGCTCCACCGACTCCTCCATGGAGGCTGCGCCGTCGTCGACGCCGGGGAGGAGGTGGAAGTGGATGTCTGCGCGCCGTCCCTTCATCGCATGAAAAGGTTCGTCAAGGTCCCATCCGGATCCCGTGAACGACCCGTGACGCGGACGTGAAGAGCCTGGTAACACGCGCTTTACGAGCCCTTCACGGGATGCAAAGGGAGCGCAGCTAACTTGACCCGGGATGGAACTCCGAGTGTCCACGCTGCGGCGGGTGGCGACCGCGATGGGCGCGGCCGAAGCCGGGCGCTGCCTCACCTGCGGCGGGAGCGTGAGAGCGGGGCAGCCGCACATCAGGCTCCGGGGCGCGGTCTTCCATATGGCCTGCGCGCGCTACAGGCGCCGGCACACCTGACTTCTCCCGAAGCGGTCTACAGTGGGACGCCACGATGATCTGGCTCCTACGGCATGCTGAGGCCGAGGACGGCTCTCCCGATGCGGCCCGCCCGCTGACGCCCCACGGCGAGGAGCAATCCCGCGACGCCGGGGCCGCGCTCAAAGCGATGGGCGTGGAGCTCGAGCTGTGCCTCACCAGTCCGCGCGTGAGGGCGGAGCAGACCGCGCGGCTCGCGTGCGAGATCCTCGGCGTCGAGGTGCAGGTCGATGACCGCCTCTCCGGCGGCCGGTTCGACCTCGGGGAGTTGACGACGGGCTTCGATGAAGTGATGCTCGTTGGTCACGACCCCGACTTCTCAATGGTTGTTCACGAGACGACCGGGGCTCAGGTACGGATGAAGAAGGGTGGCTTGGCGGGCATCGATCGCGGGGAGCTGAAGGTCTTGTTGCGGCCGCGCGAGCTGGCGGCCATGGCCCACTGAACGTCTTGGCCTACGCCTGCATCGACATCGGCAGCAACACCACGCGGCTGCTCGTGGCGGAGCCGTCGGACGGCCGCCTGCGCGAGCTGATGACCCAGCGCGCCTTCACGAGCCTCGGCAAGGCGACGACCAAGGGGCGGATTCCCGACGAAAAGATCGAAGAAACCGCTGAGGTGGTTGCGACCCAGGCACGACTCGCCCGTGAGCTTGGCGCCGAGGACATCGCCGTGGTGGCCACCGCTGCCGTGCGCTCGGCCAAGAACCGCGACGAGTTCAACGCGGCGGTTGAGGCCGGGTCGGGCCTGTCCGTGCGGGTCCTCTCGGGCCACGAGGAGGCGCGGCTCGCATTCCTTGGCGCGACGCGCACGTTCAGCGGGCCGCTCGACGGCTCGATCGCGGTGATCGACGTGGGCGGCGGCTCGACAGAGATCGTGATCGGCACTCTGGCGGGTGGCGCTTCGTGGGAGGAGTCGTTCCGCATTGGCTCCGGCTTCCTTGCCGACTCCTACTTCCGCGGGAACCCGCCGAGCGTGGCGGAGCTCGAGGCCGTGCGCTCGCACGTGGCCGGGATGTTCGAGGGCCTCCAGGTGCCGCCCGCGCTCCACGCGGTAGCCACCGGCGGCAGCGCCAACGCACTC
>DATBKS010000094.1:0-13310 GCA_036555755.1 Thermoleophilaceae bacterium | reverse complement strand
CCGGGCATCGTGCGACCGGGCGCGTCGGAGGCTTATGTCGAGGGCGTGTTCGCGCCTCCGGTTGGGCTGTTCGACGACCCCGCGCTCGCTGAGCTGCGTGAGCGGCTGCCCGAGGACGATTCGGAGATCGTGCTGGCGCGGCGGGTCAGTGCCGAGGGGCGCTCGCGCGCGTACGTGCAGGGGCGCTCGGCGACGGCGGCGGACCTGGCGGAGCTCGGCGGCCGGATGGTGGCCTTCTACGGGCAGCACGAGCATCGGCGGCTTGTCGTGTCGTCGGCGCAGCTCGAGACGCTCGACGCGTTTTGCGGGGCCGACCACCTTGCGGCGCGCGACGAGTTCGCCGACGCGCATGCGCGGGTGCTGGCCCTCGAACGGCGGAAGGAGGAGCTGCTCTCGCGCGCGGGGGCGAGCGAGCGTGAGCGCGACCTGCTCGCCTACGAGCTCGCGGAGATCGACTCGCTGGCTCCCGAGGAGGATGAGAAGACCGAGCTGCTGTCCGAGCGCGGGCGGCTGCGGGCGCTCGACGGCCTGCGGTCGGCCGCGGGTGGAGGCGCGGAGGCGATCGCGCCCGAGGGCGGCGAGCCCGGAGTGGCGGTGCTGCTCGCGGACGCCGAGCGGCTGTCAGAGACGGTGGCGGGCGCGGACCCCGAGCTGGATGCCCTGGCGGCCCGGCTGCGCGAGCTGCGGATAGAGGCGGAGGATCTCGGCGCCGAGCTGCGGCGCTACGAGGCCGGTCTCGACGGCGAGCCCGGGCGGCTCGAGCTGGTCGAGGAGCGGCTCGATCTCTACGACCGGCTGGAGCGAAAGCACGGCGGCAGCGTGGCCGCGGTGCTCGAGCACGCGGAGCGCTGCCGGGCGGAGCTCGAGCTGCTCGAGGACACCGCCGGGGCGCTCGAGGCGCTCGACGGGGAGCTGGCGGCGGCGCGCGCGGACGCGGACACGCGTGCGGCGGCACTCGGCGGCGCACGGCGCAAGGCGGCTCCGAAGCTCGCGAAGGCGGTGCTCAAGGAGCTGGCCGACCTCGCGATGGAGGGGTCGACCTTCGAGGTGAAGATCGAGCCGCGCGACACGCGCTCGCGCAGCGGCGACGAGAGGGTCGAGTTCTTGATCTCGCCGAACGCGGGCGTTGCGCCGCAGCCGTTGCGCGAGACGGCTTCGGGCGGCGAGAGCTCGCGGGTGATGCTCGCGCTTATGACGGTCGCGAGCGGCGGTGGCGGCGGGCGCGCGCTGGTGTTCGACGAGGTGGACGCGGGCGTGGGCGGCCAGACGGCGCGCGTGGTGGGAGAGAAGCTGCGCGCGCTCGCGGAGGGCGGCCAGCTGCTGTGCATCACTCATTTGCCGCAGATCGCGTCCTTGGCGGAACGGCACTTCTCGATCGAGAAGGAGCAGTCGGGCGATGTCGCGCGGGCGCAGGTGTCGCAGCTCGACGGCGAGGGCGTGGTCGAGGAGCTGTGCCGGATGCTCGGCGCCGACACCTCCGACACGGGCGCCAGACGGCACGCGGAAGAGCTCCTGGCCGCCGCTTAAAAGCGCTTACCCACGGTACGCGTGCGTATCCAAAGCCGCGTAGACTGGCACGCGGCCGAATCCGCGCCAGCTTTATATGGCCGCCCCACGCATCACACGACGTGCGCCGAGAACCGGTGCCCCGCGTGCGTCCGCGAACGGGCGCAACGGACGCCTGCCCGAATTCGAGGGACCGGCCCGGCTCGGCAAGCGCACAAAGCGGCTGGTCAAGCGGCTGGAGGCCGGCGACATCGCGATCGTGGACCACCAGGACATCGACCGCGTATCGGCGGACGATCTGGTGGCCTGCGGTGTTCGCTGCGTGGTGAACGTGGCGCGCTCGTCGTCCGGTAGCTATCCGAACAGCGGTCCGCTGACGCTCGCCGAGGCGGGCGTATACCTGCTGGACGTGCCCGGGGCGACGCTCTTCGACGAACTGAAGGACGGCGACACGATCCGGGTGGCGGGCGGTCGGGTCATGCGCCAGGGGCGCGTGCTCGCCGAGGGCGAGGTTCAGGACATCGAGACGGTCCGGACGAACCACGAGCGGGCGCGGCGGCAGATCGGCGAAGCGATCGAGTCCTTCGCCGCCAACACGATGGAGCACATCCGCGAGGAGCGCGACCTGCTCGCGGGGAGGCTCGAGCTGCCGGACTTCGAAACGCGCTTCCGCGACCGGCCCGCGCTGGTTGTCGTGCGCGGAGTGGACCACCAGAAGGACCTGCGCATCCTGCGCCCTTACGTCCGCGACGTGCGCCCGGTGCTAGTGGCAGTCGATGGCGGGGCGGACGCCATCCTCGAGGCCGGTTTCAAGCCCGACATGATCGTCGGCGACATGGACTCCGCCACCGACGCCGCGCTCACCTGCGGCGCGGAGCTGGTGGTGCACGCGTATCCGGACGGCCGCGCGCCCGGCCGCGACCGGCTCGACGCGCTCGGACTCTCCTACAAGCTCGTCCCCGCGCCGGCGACCAGCGAGGACGTGGCGATGCTCGTGGCCGCCGAGAAGGGCGCGGAGCTGATCGTGGCCGTGGGCTCCCACTTCAACCTGGTCGAGTTCCTCGAGAAGAACCGCGCCGGGATGTCGTCAACCTTCCTCACGCGGCTGCGCATCGGGGAGATCCTGGTGGACGCCAAGGGCGTGAGCCGCCTCTACCGGCCCTCGGCCGGACGCGGCCCGCTGGTGATCCTGATCTGCGCGGCGCTGGTGGCGCTCGTCGTGATCATCGCGTTCTCGCGCAACCTCGGCCCGCTGTTCGATCTCCTGTGGCTCAAGCTGCAGATCCTGCTTGGCTTGAAGTAACGGATGTTCGACTTTCGCTACCACGCGCTGTCGCTCGTGGCCGTCTTCCTCGCGCTCGCGATCGGAATTCTGCTCGGCGCGACGATCGGCAACTCGCTCGTTTCGGACGCCGACAAGGGCCTCCGCTCGTCGCTGCATCAGGACGTGGTGAACGCGCGGAACACGGCCAGTCAGGCCCAGTCGCAGCTCAGCCAGCGCGACAAGATCATCTCCAACGCCTTCCCGATGCTCGTGCAGGGCGAGCTCGGCGGGCAGCGGATCGCGATCATCGCCACCGGCTCCCTCCCGAGCAGCATCGAGTCCGAGGTGCGGCAGTCCGTCGAGACGGCGGGAGGCTCGGTGGACTCCGTCTCCGTGTTCGACGTGCCGAACGACCTCGACTCGATCGAGAAGGCCGGGGGCGTGCGCGGCGACGATCCCTCCGCGGTGCAGGGATACGCCAGGCGCGTGGCGCGCTCGATCATTAACGGCGGCGGTGTGGCCGCGCGCATGCACAAGGCACTGCCCGACACGATGCGCGGCGACTACCGCGGCGCCGAGGCCGTCGTCTTCTACCGCTCGCCCCCGCCCGATCAGGAGACCGACCAGGACAAGGCGCTTCGCGAGGGCTTCGAGAACGGGCTCGCCGACGGGCTCAACGCCCAGGGCGTCCAGACCGTGGGCGTCGAGGAGCAGAGCACCGACCCGTCGCAGGTCGGCTGGTACAAGGACCACAAGATGTCGAGCGTCGACAGCGTCGACCTGCCGGGCGGCCAGCTCGCGCTCGTGTTCTCGCTCACGGGCGAGAAGGGCGACTTCGGGATCAAGAACGGCGCCACGCCGCTTCCCAAGTTGCCGGTGGGCTCCGGCAGCGGCTAGCGCCCGGCGTCCGAGATGCGAGATAGGGTGCGGAGGTGCAGTCCTTGCCGTTCCTGGTTTCGCTGGGGGTGGCGGTCGGAGTCGTGCCGGCCGCCGTGCAGGGCCTCCGAAGCCAGGGGTTCGTCCGGCAGAACTACCGCGGCGTCGAGGTCGCCTTCCCGGCGGGGATAGGAATCGTCGCCGCCTCGCTCGTGGCGCTGATCCCGCTCGCCCTGTTCGCCGAGCTGGCGGACGAGGACGTGTTCCGCCCGGGCACCGGGCCTGCGCTCGCTTACGTGGTCGCTGTTGCCCTGCTGGGACTGCTCGACGACCTCGTGGGGAGCGCGAGCGAGGACCTGCCGCGCGGCTGGCGAGGGCACGCCCGGGCAACCATGTCGGGGGGCTTCTCCACGGGCGCGCTGAAGGCGGCCGGCTCGCTGGGAGTGGCGGCCTTCGTGCTGAGCGGGCGCGGCGTGTCGGCGGGGGAGTACCTGCTGTCGGTGGCGCTGCTCGTGCTCGCCACCAACTTCTTCAACCTGCTCGACCTGCGGCCCGGCCGCTCGATCAAGGCGCTGATCCTGCTCGGCGCCGCCCTCACCATCGGATCCACCAACGTCCATCCGCTGTGGACGCTCGGGCTTTTCGTCGGTCCCGTCCTGATCGTGTTCCCGCTCGACCTCCGCGAGCGGGCCATGCTCGGGGACACCGGCTCGAACGTCCTGGGCGCGATCGCGGGCCTGTGGCTCGTGCTCACGCTGTCAACCCTCGGACAGGCGATCGCGCTCGGATTGATCGCAATAGCCACTGTTTACGGGGAATTTCGCTCTCTTTCCGAGCTAATTGAGCGGGCCCCGATACTTCGTCAATTAGACTCACTTGGGAGAGCGTGAATGCCTGACCGACTGCGGGAAACCCGCTTCATCTTTGTGACAGGGGGCGTCGTATCGGCGCTCGGCAAGGGGATCGCCTCGGCCTCCATCGGCCGGCTCCTCGTATCCCGTGGACTCCGCGTCACGATCCAGAAGTTCGACCCCTACATCAACGTCGACCCCGGAACGATGAGCCCGTTCCAGCACGGCGAGGTGTTCGTGACCGAGGACGGCGCCGAGACCGACCTCGACCTCGGCCACTACGAGCGCTTCACCGACGTCAACACCACGCGCGGCTCGAACATCACCACCGGCGCTATCTACAACACGGTCATCCGGCGCGAGCGCCGCGGCGACTACCTCGGCGGCACCGTCCAGGTGATCCCGCACATCACCGACGAGATCAAGCAGCGCATCCGCCTCGTGGCGGAGGCCCAGGACGTCGACATCGTGATCACCGAGATCGGCGGCACCGTGGGCGACATCGAGTCGCTGCCGTTCCTCGAGGCGCTGCGCCAGTTCCAGGTCGACCACGGGCGCGACCGCTGCATGTTCATCCACTTGACGCTCGTGCCGTTCCTCGGTCACGCCGGTGAGCTGAAGACCAAGCCCACGCAGCACTCCGTGCAGGAGCTGCGCCGCATCGGCATCCAGCCTGACATGGTCATGTGCCGCTCCGAGGGTTCGCTCGAGCGCGACATCCGGGAGAAGATCTCGCTGTTCGCGAACCTGCCGGTCGAGGCCGTGATCTCGGCGCGCGACGTCGACTCGATCTACAAGGTGCCGCTCTACTTCCGCGCCGAGGGCGTGGACGACCAGATCCTCGACCACTTCAAGATCGAGGCCGACCCGCCGGACCTGTCCGAGTGGGAGGCGCTCGTCAAGCGCGGCGACGCCGCGAAGGACACCGTGCGCATCGGCCTCGTCGGCAAATACATCCAGCTCGAGGACGCCTACCTGTCGGTGATCGAGGCTCTTGGGCACGGCGGCATCCACCACGGCGCGAAGATCGACGTGCGCTGGGTGGACGCCGAGGGGCTCGACCGCGCCGAGGCCGAGCGCCAGCTCGAGGAGTGCGACGGCATCCTGATTCCCGGCGGCTTCGGCGTGCGCGGCGTGGAGGGCAAGATCCGCGCGGCGCGCTTCGCCCGCGAGAAGGGCGTCCCGTTCCTCGGCATCTGCCTCGGGATGCAGGTGGCGGTGTCCGAGTTCGCCCGCCACGTGGTGGACATGGACGGCGCCAACTCGACCGAGTTCGACCCCGAGACCCCGTTCCCCGTGATCGACCTCCTGCCCGAGCAGAAGGAGGTGCGCGACATGGGCGGCACCATGCGGCTGGGGGCCGACCCGGTGAAGCTGCACGAGGACACGCGCGCCCGCGAGATCTACGGCGAGCCCGTGATCTACGAGCGCCACCGGCACCGCTACGAGGTCAACAACCACCTGCGCAAGCACCTCGAGCAGAGCGGCCTGGTCTGCTCAGGCACCTCGCCTGACGACCGCCTCGTCGAGATCATCGAGCTCCCCGAGCACCCGTTCTTCGTGGCGAGCCAGTTCCACCCCGAGTTCAAGTCGCGACCCCTCCGGCCTCAACCGCTGTTCAGGGAATTTGTGGGAGCGGCGCTCGAACGAGCGCAGCAGCGAACTCCTGAGTCCGCAGTTCGCAGTCCGCAGTCCGCAGAGCAGGAGCAGCCCGCGGACCAGGAACTAGGAACTAGGAACTAGGAACTCGCGCCCAGCGCGCAGGGCATCCGCTTGATGCCATTGATAAAGCTCCCAGCGAGCAGCTCCGGCTCGCCCGCCTCGATCTCCGGCAACCGCCGAAGCAGCTCGGTAAAGACCGCCCGCAGCTGCGTCCTGGCAAGCGAGGCGCCCAGGCAGTAGTGCGGCCCGCCGCCGCCGAAGCCCACGTGGTGATTGGGATCGCGGCGGACGTCGAAGCCGTGCGGATCGTCGAATGCCTCCTCGTCCCGGTTCGCGGACGAGTAGAACATCACGACCTTGTCGCCCTCGGCGATCGCCTGGCCGGCAATCTCGGTGTCGTGCGTGGCGGTGCGGCGGAACGTCATCACGGCGGTGGCCCAGCGGATGAACTCCTCGACGGCCAGCGGCATGCGGGCGTCCAGGTCCTCGAGCAGATAGCGCCGCTGGTCCGGGAACTCGGTGAGTGCCCGCAAGGCGTGGCTCGTCGTGTGCCGCGTGGTGTCGTTGCCCGCCACCGACAGGAGCACGAAGAACGCGCCGATCTCCTCGGGCGTCAAGCGGTCGCCATCCAGCTCGGCCTGAACGAGGGCGCTCATCAGGTCGTCGGCGGGCTCCTGACGGCGCAGCTCGGCCAGCTCCATGGCGATGCCGGTGAGCGTCATCACTCCCGCGACGTTCATCTCGAACGGCTCGCGCCCGGCGAGCACATCCGGGTCGTTCCAACCCACGAGCTCGTCGGCGGCGCGGGTGACCGTCTCCCGCTGTGACTCGGGCACGCCCATCAGGTCCGAGATCGTGCGCATCGGGAGCTGTTGGGCGAGGTTGGCGACGAAATCACAGTCGCCGCGCTCGATCAGTCCGTCGACCGCCGCGACGGCCAGCTCGCGGATGCGCTCCTCGATGCGCGCCGTCTGCCGCGGCGTAAAGGCCGCGCTCACGAGGCCGCGCAGCTTGGTGTGGCGCGGGGCGTCGGTGCCGAGGAACGAGATCGACGCCTCGAGCAGCTCCTCGGGCACATCCTCGAACATCACTCCCTGCCCCGAGCAGAACGTCTTGGGATCGCGGCTCACGGTGCGGACGTCGCCGTAGCGGACGACCGCCCAGTAGCCGGTGGTCGGCGTCTCGGGCCCCATGAGCACGCTGTCCGGCGGCCGCTGCCAGGACACCGGAGCCTCGCGCCGCAGCACGGCGAAGGCTTCGTCACGTTCGGTCGCGGGCCGCTGCCAGAAGGCCTGGTCCGAGAGGTCGATGTCGACCACGCCGGGCACGGGTGAAGCAGTACCAGAACGGTGCCATCCGGGGCAACTGAGCGGTTTCGCACAAGCGGGTCCGGGCATACCCGGGCCATGAGGAGAATTCCGCGCACAAAAGGCGCCATATCCGGTTTTCTGATCGTCCTGCTCGGGCTCTGGGGTGCCTTGATCCCCTTCGTCGGGCCGTACTTCGACTACGCCATGCACTCGGACCAGACGTGGCAGTGGTTCAGCGACCGCTTCTGGCTTGAGGTACTGCCGGGCGTCGTGACGGTGATCGGCGGGCTGATACTCCTGCGCGGGGCCACGCGCGCCAGCAACTCGCTCGGCGCGATGATCGCGCTCGCGGGCGGGCTCTGGTACATCGCCGGGCCGACCGTGAGCATGCTCTGGAACGACGGCGCGATCACCATCGGGCCGCCGATCGGCGCCCACAACCTCACGCGGACCCTCGAGTGGCTCGGCTTCCACTACGCCCTCGGCGGGCTGATCACGCTGTTCTCGGCGTACGCGCTCGGCTTCATGGCCGCGCTGCCAATAGTCGACGAGCGCATTGTCGGCCGCACGGTGGCGACAGGCGCCGCAGCCGGCGCCGCCGGCGCTGTGGCCGGCCGGGCGACGGCGCCGAGGCGCGAGCCCGCTCCTGCGGCCGACGCTCCCACGGAGCGCGTCCCGGCGGGCACGGCCGCAACGCGGACGGACGCTCCGGCCGACACACGGACGGGCGCTGCGGCCGACACGGCGACCGCTCCGGCGGACGCGCCGACCGAGGCCGACCGGCCGGAGACCGATCGGCCGCGCTCGCGCACCGGCCGCTTCTTCCGCCGCCGGCGGGCCACCACTCGCACCTGAGGCGATAAACCGATAAAACCTCCCGGCGTGACCACGGCCGGAGTCGCACGCGCCTCGCACGAGGAGAAAGAGCGTCTGCTCGAGGACTTCATCCGCCTGTGCGAGATCGAGAGCCCCTCGCGCCGGGAGCGTCCCTGCGTGGACGCCGTCAAGGCCGACCTCCGCGAGATGGGACTCGACGTCGAGGAGGATCAGAGCGGTCCCGAGACGGGATCGGACTCCGGCAACCTGATCGCCCGCATCCCGGCGCCCGACGGCGCGCGCACGATCATGCTCTGCGCCCACCTCGACACCGTCCCGCTAGAGGCGCCGGTGGAGGTGGTGCGCGAGAACGGCACGCTCACCAACAAGCACGAGGCGATCCTGGGGGCGGACAACAAGGCGGCGGTGGCCGTGTTCCTGGCCGCCGCCCGGAAGCTCGTGCAGGAGGGCTCGCCGGTGGGGGTGGAGCTGGTGTTCACCACCTGCGAGGAGATCGGGCTGCGCGGCGCGAAGGCGCTCAATCGCGGCGTGCTCCAGTCGGAGTTCGGCTTCGTGTTCGACCATGCGTCGCCGATCGGCGAGCTGGTGGTGGCGGCGCCCACCTACTTCCGGATCGACGCGCGCTTCCACGGCCACGCCGCGCACGCGGGCATCCGGCCCGAGGCGGGGCGCAACGCGATCGCCGCCGCGGCCGCCGCGGTAGCGAGGCTCGACCTCGGGCGCGTAGACGATGAGACCACCGCCAACGTCGGCACGATCAAGGGCGGCACGGCACCCAACGTGGTGGCGGAGCACTGCTTCGTCGAGCTCGAGGCGCGCAGCCTCGACCACGAGCGGGCGGCCGCGATGGTAAGCCAGATGGTCGACTCGATCACGGAGGCGGCGAGCGACTCCGAGTGCGATGTCGAGACCTCGGTGGAGGAGCAGAACCGCGGCTTCCGCCTCGCACGCACCTCGCCCCCGGTGGAGGTCACCGCCGCGGCGCTCGAGGCGCTCGGCATCGAGCCGAGCTACGTGCCCACCGGCGGCTGCAGCGACGCGAACATCTTCGTGGCCGCTGGGCTGCCCTGCCTCTGCGTCGCCAACGGCACCGAGCGCAACCACCAGCCGGACGAGAGCGTGACGGTGGAGGCGCTCGAGACGATGCTCGACGTGACGCTCGGGATCGTCGCCCAGAGCGCGTGAGCCCGCTGGTCCTGCGCAGGGGGACCGTGGCGGAGGTGGAGAGCGGGGGCCCGCTCGCGAGGCTGCGCGTGGATGTCGGCGGCGAACTGCGCCCGGCGGTGTCCTACACGGCGCTCACCGGCCCCGTCGAGCCGGGCGACGACGTGGTGGTGAACTGCGCGGCGCTCGACCTCGGGCTCGGGAGCGGCGGCTTCGACATCGTGCACGCGAACCTCACGCGCGGGCTGGCGGAAGCCGGCGCCCCCGGGGCGCACGTGATGAAGCTGAACTACACATCGCTTCAGCACGCGGTCACGCCGCTCGAGGACCGGGTGGCCGAGGACGAGCGCGCGACCGGGCCCGTGGCGGTGATCGCGCTCCACGGGCAGCTGCCGTGCGTGGCGTGGGCGGCGGCACGTGGAGGAGAGAGCCCGCGGCGCATCGGCTTCGTGCAGACCGCGGGCGGGGCGCTGCCGGGCGCGCTGTCGGACGCGGTGCGCGAGCTCCGCAAGCGCGGATTGCTCGCGGCACACGTGACTGCGGGACCGTCGTTCGGCGGCGACCACGAGGCGATCACGGTGGCGGGCGCCCTCGAGGCCGGCTTCGCCGCCGACGGCTGGGAGGCCGCCATCGCCGGACCGGGGCCGGGCATCCTCGGCTCGGCCACGAGGCTCGGGCACGGCGGCCTCGCGGCACTCGACACGGCGCACGCCGCGCTCGCGCTTGGCTGCCGCACGCTGCTCGTGCCGCGGATGTCGAGCGGGGATGAGCGCGAGCGCCACCGCGGGCTCTCCCACCACACCACGACCGTGCTCGAGATGCTGCTCGCGCCGGTGCTCGTGCCCCTGCCGGAGGGCGCCGGGCCGCCCGGCGGGAAGCACGAGAGCGCCGAATTCGCCGTCGACCTCGAGGGTTATGCTCGGTCCGGCCTGCCGGTGACGACGATGGGTCGCTCGCTGGAGGAGGACGAGCTGTTCTTCAGGGCCGCACTGGCAGGTGGAGAGGCTCTGGCAAAGGAGATCGATGGCGTTTGAGCGCATAGGCGTGGAGGAGATATGGCGCGGCCGCATCGCCGACGTGCGCGTGGAGCGCTGGCGCACGGAGGACGGGGAGGAGGTCGAGCGGGAGGTCGTCGGGCACCCGGGGGCAGTTGCGATCGTCGCCCATGACGGGGAGCAGCTCTACCTGGTCACGCAGCCGCGCGAGCCCGTGGGAGAGCCGAGATTGCTCGAGCTTCCCGCCGGAAAGCTCGACGAGGAGGGAGAGGACGCCCTCGACACCGCCAAGCGCGAGCTCGCCGAGGAGATCGGCAAGGGCGCGCGCACTTGGAAGCACCTCACAACTTTCTACTCGTCGCCGGGTTTCTCCGACGAGGAAATTCACGTGTATCTGGCCACGGACCTCTACGACGAGCACGCGGAAGCGGACGAGAACGAGCGGATCGAGATCGAGACGGTCCCGCTGTCCGACCTCGACGACGTGATCCGCGAGAACCGCGACTCGAAGACCCTCGTGGGCCTCTTGTGGTTCAAGGCGCTGGAGGGCGGCGCTTGAGGCGGCTGCTCGGGCTCGCTCTCGCGGCTGCGCTGCTGGCCCCGGCGTCGGCGCTGGCGGCGACCGTCACCAGCCCCGGGGACTCAGGCCCGGGAACGCTGCGCGACGCCGTCACGGCGGGCGGCTCGATCGACTTCGCCCCGGGTCTCGCAACGATCGCGCTCGACACCCCGATCACCGTCACCCTCCCCGTCGCCATCAGCGATACCGAGGGCGACGTGAGCGTCGCCCCCTCGGGGACCTTCCCCGGCGGCAGCCCGCTGCTCGATTTCGCCACCGGGTCGGGGACCTCTTCGGTGCAGGGAGTGAACTTCGATGGCGGGGCCGGCACCGCGATCAAGGTCGACGACGGGGTGACCGGCGTCAAGATCCAGCGCAGCCCCATCTTCGACGCGACCACGCCGATCGCGCTCGGCACCGGGGCGAACGGCGACATCGGCGCCCCGCAGCACCTGAAGGTCGGGCCGCGGCAGCCGAACGGCACGCTGCCCGTGACCGGCACGGTCGCGGCCGGCTCGCGGGTGGATCTCTACACGGGTGACCCGTCGGGCGCGACGGCCAGCAAGTTCCTCGGCACGGCCACTCCGAGCTCAGGCTCGTTCTCCCTCGTGCCGAATCCCGAGCTCGCTCCCGGTACGAAGGTCGCCGCCACGGTCACCAGCACGGCCGCGGGCAGCGGCACCTCCCCGTACTCCGCCACGGCCACCGTGCCGAGCGACGTCACCTCGCCGACCCTGGGCGCGGCGTTCGCGTTCACCACGAGCGAGGTGATCGTGTTCCCGAGCGAGCCGCTCGCGGCCGGCTCCCTCAACCTGAGCGACTTCAGCCTCCAGATGGCCGGCGTTCCGCGCGCGATCACCTCGGGCGGCATCTCGCCGGACGGCTCACGCGTGTACCTGATCTCGTCTCAGCCCTGGAACCCGGGCGAGGCGGGCGGCATCGCGCTCCGTGGCGCGGGGGTGGTCACCGACCTCGCCGGCAACTGGAACCAGGGCACGAGCCCGTTGGTGGTGGGGGCCGCGCCGGGCGACTTCTCGCCGCCGCTCGTCCAGAGCCTCAAGCTCAGGCCGAGCAAGGTGTGCCTCACGCGCGCCAAGTCGTGCAAGCACGTCGGCGTGACGATCAGCTTCGTGACCAACGAGGTCGGCAAGGCGCTGGTGACCGTCAACCGTGCGAGCAACCGCCGCGCCGGCGCGTTCGTGAAGAAGGTGGCGAAGGCCGGGCTCGTCAAGATCCCGTGGCGCGGCACGATCCACGGCCGGAAGCTGCGCGCCGGGCGCTACGTGGTGGAGGTCGCGATGCAGGACAACGTCGGCAACGTCACCGACAGCCCGCCGTTCCAGGTCATCCACATCGTTCGCACCAAGCGCTGACCCAAAATCTGAGCGAGCGCTTGCAGCGTCAAGGGATGGCGCGGAGTCGGACGAAAGGTTCATCGTGGCCATCGCCGCGAGACCTCCGCAGTCGCAGCCGTTCGAGCACCTGATGCTCGACTTCCTTGCGTACCTCGAGTTCGAGCGCGGGCTGTCGCGCAACACGCTCGAGGCCTACCGCTCCGACCTGCTCCAGTTCGGGCGTTTTCTCGATTCCCGTGGGGAATCCGCGGTGAACGCATCGAGCGCCGACGTCGCCGATTTCCTTGCCGGGCTCGCACAGGGAAACGGCAAGCCGCCTGCCTCCACCGCCACGATCCACCGCAAGGCCGCCTGTCTGCGCTCCTTCTACCGCCACCTGCGCCGCGAGGGCGTGCGGGACTCCGATCCCACCGCCGCTCTCAGCGCTCCGCGGCGCGGCCGCAAGCTGCCACACGTGCTCACGCGCGACGAGGTGAACCGCCTGCTCTCCCAGCCGCAGGGCTCGGAGCCGTCGGCGCTGCGCGACCGCGCGCTGCTCGAGACCATGTACGCCTGTGGGCTGCGCGCCTCCGAGACGATCGGGCTCGAGATCGCCGACATCGACCTCGAGGAGCACGTCCTCCGCGCACGCGGCAAGGGCTCAAAGGAGCGCGTCGTGCCGATCGGCCGCAAGGCGGTCGAGGCGCTGCGCATCTACCTCGAGCGCGGCCGGCCGCGTCTCGTCGGGGGGCGCACCGAGCCGCACGTGTTCGTGAACTTCCGCGGCGGCGCCCTGACGCGCCAGGGGCTATACAAGATCGTCCGCCGCCACGCGCTGCGCGCCGGGCTTGCCGATCGCATGAGCCCGCACACGCTGCGCCACACCTTCGCCACGCATCTGTTGTCCGGCGGCTGCGATCTCCGCTCTGTCCAGGAGATGCTCGGGCACGCA
>DATBKS010000093.1:0-28932 GCA_036555755.1 Thermoleophilaceae bacterium | reverse complement strand
ACCTCGGTGAAGGCGTCGATCACCCATTGCGCCGCGTTCTGGCATTCCTCCGGCGGGAACTGCTTTGGGTCCGCCACCGACTTGAAGGCGACGAGCTCAGCCAGATCGTCCTTCGCGCGGCCCATCAGTCTTTCGACGGCGGGACGCAGGTCGTCAGCGGGCATTGAGGCTCCTTTCCGGGAGATGTGTCACGAGCTGCGGCTCGGGCTGGGCTGGGTGGGGATCGTGTGGAGCGGCGCGGCCGCTGCCGCCGCGAGGTCGACGGCCTCAGGCTGCCTCGGCCGGTGGCGGCGCATGAGAACGATGAGCGCGATCCCGGCTGCGCAGAGCAGTGTCATCAGCAGGGCGGCGCTCGCAAAGCCGTCCGCGAGCGCGGCCGACGCGGAGGCGCCCGCGGCGCGGTGGTTGTTGATCACCGCGTTGTAGACCATCGCCACCGCGGCTACGGCCACCGAGCCGCCAACGTAGCGAGCCATGTTCGAGATGCCCGAGGCCTGGCCGACTTGCTCTGGAGCAACCGCGGCAGTGGAGCCCGACGACGCCGGGCCGTTGGCGAACCCAAGGCCGACGGCGAGGACAACCAGCGGCAGCACGAACGCGGCGTAGTTCCACGACTCCGTGATGAAGATCAGCGCGCCGAAGCCGATGGTGGCGAGGCCGAAGCCAATCCCGACAACCACGCCGCCTCCGATGCGAGCGGCGAGCGGCGTGATGAACGGCGTGATCACGATCATTCCGGCGGCTGCGGGCAGCGTCGCGAGCCCAGCCTGGAGAGCGCTCATCCCGAGCGCCGACGGATCCTGGAAATACAGGCTAAGGACATACATGAGCCCGTTGATCGTCCCGGCCACGATGAAGATCGCGATGGTCGCTCCGACGAGCACCCGGTTGCGCAGAAGCTGGAGGTCCACGAGTGGCGCCTTGACGCGCTTCTCGACGGCCACGAACGCGAACAGCGAGACGATCGAGATCGCGAAGCAGATCAGTGTCGTCGCGGAACCCCAGCCCCAGTCGTTGCCCTTGCTGAGGGCGAGCACCAGCGGCGCCAGGATGGCGGCCACGAGGATGCTGCCGACGTAGTCGATCTGGCGCGAGGCGTTCGGATCGCTCGATTCCTGCACCTTCCGGAGCGTAAGCGGGATGCACAGCGCGGCGATCCCGGCGTCGACCCAGAACAGTCCCTGCCAGCCGGTCGTCGCCACGAACACGCCGCCGAGGAGCGGGCCCAGCGCGCCGCCGGCGGCCGACGCCGCTCCCCAGATCGTCACCGCCCTCATCTGGCCTTTGCCGGAGGCGGATACCGACAAGAGGCTCATGCCGCACGCGAGGATCGTCGAGCCCGCGGCACCCTGGATGAACCGGCCTGCCACCACCCCGGCGCCCTTCTGCGACAGAGCGATGAACACGCACGAGGCCACGAACAGGATCAGGCCGCCGAGGAAGATCTTCCGCCGGCCGAAGACGTCGCCGAGCGCGCCCGAGGTGACGATCACCGCCGCGCCCACGAGCGAATAGCCCGTCACCGCCCACTGGAGCTGGGCCACCGGCGTATGTGTGTCGTCGCTGATCGCCGGCAGCAGGATCGTCACCGCCGAGGTGTTCGCGTTGACCACGAGGGCAGACACGCACGCCGCCAGCAGGACGCCGGTTCCCGCCGCACGGTCGGGCCCCGATGTGACCCTGCCGGGCGCGGCTCCGGGTTGCTCGGCACCGGCGTGGGTCGACATCAGGGCTTGACCGTGTTGTCCGACTTCAGCTTGTTGACCTTGTCCTGGAAGGCCTGGAGCTTGTCCGGGCAGTAGACCTTCAGGATCAGCGCCTCGCCCTGGAGGTAGCGGGTGTCGAAGATCACTGCCCGCTGGCCGACGAACGCGGCACCGTTGGTCAGAACACCGTTCAGGATCGCCTTGCCGAGCGCGCTCGCCGGGTCCTCGCAGACGGCGCCGCCATCGGTGCCGAGCGACTTCGTGATCGTGTCCTGGTCGACGGGCACCGGCAGGTTGGCCTGCTTGAACAGCTGCGTGAGCTGGGTGGCCTTCTGCTGCGCCTCCTGGTTGTCCTTACCGGCCTTGTAGGTGAAGAGGCCGACCACGATCAGGGCGAGTGCAAGCACTCCGATGCCCCAGCGCAGCCAGCGGTGCGATGGGTGCTCGGGCGCGTGTCCGGACGGTTCGGATGGTTCCGGCGGCTCGGGCGGGGCCGGCGGGGCGGGCGGCTCCGGCGGAGCCTCGGCCTCAGGCGCCTCGGTAGGCGCAGGTGGCGCGGCCGTGGCAGCGGCAACGGCGGCCCCGGCCGGCGCGGGTTCGAGCTGCCAGCTCGGCTTGCGGAACCTGAGGAAGAGGTACGGCGGGAGCAGACCGATCAGCACCGTGCCGGCGAGGATGAGCAGGACGTAGGCGACCGTATTGCCGTTGTTGAACTGCGACGGCGGGACGAAGCCGATGATCACCGCGGCCGCCGAGGCGCAGAAGCCCATGATGCAGAGGAACTTCAGCGCCGGCGCAAGGTAGCCGCGGTGCACGTTGGGCTGGTCGCGGCGCAGCCGCACGGCAGCCACGAACATCAGCAGGTAGACGACCAGGTAGACCTGGGTCGTCATCACGCTCAGGATCCAGTAGGCGCTCGAGACCGACGGGATGAGCGCGTACATGATCGCGATCACCGTGGTGATGCCGCCCTGGACGACCAGGATGTTCACGGCCACCTCGTGCTCGTTCTGCTGCTGGAAGAACGGCGGCAGGTAGCCCTCGCGACGCGCGATCAGCAGCAGGCCCTTGGACGGGCCGCCAAGCCACGTGAGCATGCCGCCGGCGGACGCGCACACGAGCGCAATCGCCACGATGGGCACGAGCCAAGTGAGGTTGAAGTGCGCGAAGAAAGCGCTGAATGCCTGCATTACGCCCGCCGTGAGGCTGAGCTGCTGGGCCGGAATCACCCAGCTGATCGCGAGCGCGGGCAGGATGAAGATCGCGAGCACGAGCCCGCACGCGAAGAAGATCGCCCGCGGGAACTCGCTGCCGGGGTTGCGCAGCGACGACACATGGACGGCGTTCATCTCCATGCCCGAGTACGACAGGAAGTTGTTCACGATCAAGACGAGGCTCGCGATGCCGGTCCACTCGGGGAGCAGGTGGCTGGCGTTCATAGGCGCGGCCGAGTCGTTGCCCTGCGCGAGGTAGACGACTCCGAGCACGACGAGGATCGCGCCCGGGATGAGCGTGCCGACCACGAGGCCGCTCGAGGCCAGCTTGGCGATGCCGCCGGTGCCGCCGCGTGCCGACATGAATACGCCGAGCCAGAACACGACCACGATCACGACGCCCGTGTACACGCCGCTGTCGGCGAGGTCCGGATTGAAGACGTAGGCCAGCGTGCTCGCCACGAACGCGAGCAACGTGGGGTAGTAGAAGATCGTCATGGCAAACTGGCACCAGACGGCGAGCAGACCCCAGCGCGGCGAGATGCCCTCGCTTACCCAACGGAAGACGCCGCCCGTCCAGCCCGAGGCCAGCTCCGCGGCGACGAGCGCCTGCGGGATCAGGAAGATGATCGCCGGGACGATGTAGAGGAAGACGCACGCCAGGCCGTAGACCGCCATGGTCGGCGCGCTACGCAGGCTGGCCACCGAAGCGGTGGTCATGAACGCGAGCGTCACCCAGGTGATGTACGCGGGCTTCGTCGCTACGACCTTGGCCTTCGGCATAGCTACCGGGCGATCGGCAGGGACATCCATTGACGCCAACTTGGACCTCGCTCTATTGGCTCCCCAACGAGCTGAATCGTCAGCCGACGAAAGGTGAATGGGCCTCACCCGCGGCGGGTGAACTCAGGTATTGGGTCAGGCGTCTACCTTGCCTCGACGGAATGATCGCCGACATGGTCGAGGCACTGAGCTGTCCCGCATGCGGGCGCGACCTCGAGCTCGGGGACGGCCGGCTGACGTGCCGGAGTGGCCACAGCTTCGACATCGCGCGCGCGGGCTACGTGAACCTGATGGCGTCGACCGCTCGCGGCAGGCACGAGGGCGACGACGCGAACATGGTCGCCGCGCGAGAGCGCTTCCTCGACGCCGAGCACTTCGCACCGCTCGCCCAATCCCTCGCCGAACGAGCCCCGCCGGGCGCCGCTCGCGTGCTCGACGCCGGAGCCGGCACCGGCTACTACCTGCGCGAGGTCCTGGATTCACATGAGGGCGCGAGCGGGATCGCCCTCGATGCCTCCAAGTCCGCGGCCCAGCGCGCCGCCCGGTCGCACCCGCGCGTGGGCGCAGTCGTGGGCGACATCTGGCGCGGCCTGCCGATCCGAGACGCATCGGTCGACGTCGTGCTCAACGTCTTCGCCCCGCGCAACGGAGCAGAGTTCCGTCGTGTGCTTCAGCCTGGTGGAGTCCTGCTTGTAGTCACCCCGGCCGCGCACCACCTGAGCGAACTGACCGTCCCCCCCGGCCTCCTGAAGGTCGACGAGCGCAAGGGGGAGCGTGTGCGCGCGGAGCTCAGCCCGCACTTCACCTGCGTGGCCGAGGAACCGCTCGAGTTCGAGATGCATCTGGGGCGCCCCGACGCGCAAGCCCTGATCGCAATGGGCCCGAGCGCGCGGCACCTGGAGGACGGCGATCTCGAGGCGCGGCTCGCCGGTCTGTCGTGGCCGCTCGCGGTCAGCGCGGCAGTGAACGTCTGGACCTTCCGCCCAGGACGTAGCGGCGAAGGGTGATTACTCACAAATCGCTGCACGACTTAGCCAGAGGATCGTGAACGATTTAAGCGGTCGCTCTTGCGACGCAAGACGAGATCCGCTATTGCTCGTAATCCCCCTCGAGCGAGACTGTCCAAGGTCGCCCGCTGCGGCGGCGGCGTTCGGGTCCACGCCGTAGCGAGCCTCCGGCGGTCAGACGCACCAACCAGGAGGCTCCCATGCCCCTGTCCCGTTTCATCTGGCCCAGACCGCCGCGGACGCGAAGTCGGGGGCGAGCGATCCCATGAGCGTGAAGATCCTCGACTACACGCTCGACAGTCTCACTCCCGAGAATCCGGATGGCTCCTATCCGGCGACGGTGACCGGCTGCACAGTGGTGACGGGCCCGGGTGCGACCACGCTTGGTACGTATCCGCAGGCTTTGGATTTCAGCGACGAAGGGGAGCTGCACGTGACGCTCCCGCCCGAAAACCTCAACGCGCAGAGGTTTTGCGTCCGGCTGGTCTTCAAGGTCGACAACGCCGTGACCGCACGCGAGACGCTGACTGAATCGAACGCACTTCCTTTCAGCGTCTATCTCGAGCCCCCCACAAGCGCCGGCGACTTCCAGCTGACGTGCGCCGTCACGACAGCGGTCTACGGCACCGGAAAGGCGTCCAGCGAGTTCCTTGTCGATTTGCACGTGGGCACCTGGTACGCAGCGGACCTCGTGTACGACACCGACACAGTCGCTCTGTTCGTCGACGAGGTCATCTACTCCGTCCATGCCTTCCCGGACGGGACGATCGCGGCCGGGAGTGCGGACCAGTTGGTCGCCGGACTTTCCACTGGCGGCGCCGACCGTTTCACGGGCGTTATGGCAGCTCTGCAACTTCACGATGACATCCCGATCGAGCTGGAGGCCGCACTCGACGAGCGCCGCTCGCACCCGCAGTGGTTCCTGACCTACAAGCAGGAGGAGATCAAGTCCTCGCTTGCCCTCGGGGAGCCCTCCGGCGAGTTCTATCTCGATCTGCCTAGCACGTCGTGGATACAGGAGTTCCCCGGCGGAATCATCATGTACCAGGACGCGAACGGCCAGGCGTTCGAGATGCATGGCGCCATCCTGCAGGAGTACTGGGCGCTGCCCAGTCGGGCGCCGATCGGGTACCTCATATCCGACGAGATTGATGGCGCCCAGGCAGGCGCTCGCAAGAGTGTGTTCAGTGGCGGCGGCATCTACTGGTCATCCAGTACCGGCGCCGTTCCCGTAATCGGGCAGATTTGGGTCGACTACGAAGGAATGGGGGAGGCCGATGCCATCGGGCTTCCGGTTGCAAGCGCGGTCGCGATCGGCGGCGGTATGCAGCAGGTCTTCCAGCGCGGGCAGATGTACTTCAAATCAGGAGCCTCGAAGGCCTTCGAGGTTCACGGCGCCATCCTCGCGCAATTCCTGTCTTCGGGCGGTACGGCGTCGTGGGGGTTTCCCGTCAGCAACGAACAGGACGTCGTGTCCGGATCGACGGCCATCGGACGTATCAGCGAGTTCGAGAGATGCAGCATCTACTGGAGTGCCAGCTCCGGGGCATTCGAAGTACACGGCGAAATCCGCGACAGATATCGGAGTGTCGGCGGCGCCGGCGGGGCTCTCGGTTTTCCCACATCCGATGAAGCGGACGTTCCGGGCGCATCCGCGCCGGCCCGGTTCAACACATTCCAACACGGGAGCATCGTCTGGTTTGGCAGTGCGGGGGAGACGTATGTCTGTCTGCCATTTGACATAACCCTCGGGCGAGTCGACACGGTCGAATCGGAGGGGTGGCTGCGCGGCGAGAACGACGTCTACATGTACGCCACGATCGATGACAACGGTCACGTCATTCATTCGGAGCGGATCCCGCACAGCGGCGACTCGGACGGCAACAACATCTACGACGTCGAAAAGACGTTCGACTTGGGACCGGCCGGCATTGTCCCGAACGATCCCAGTCGCATCATTAAATTCAGCTTGGACGTTTGGGACAGTGACTGGCCGGACGACGACGATCACCTCGGTCAATACGACTTCACCCTCGAGATGGCGAACGCGTGGGGGCTGCGAGGCAACCCGTCGGGCCTCTTCAACAGCGGCGCCTTCGACAACATCAACTCGATTACCTGGGCGGTGTCGCCTCGCATCGACGAAGCCCTGCTGACGGAGAAGCAAAAATGGTGGGGGGTCCGAAACCAGGGGACCGACGAACTCACCTGGGATCAGTACGCGTCCGCGTTTAGTGACGTCGACAGCCAGACGGAATGGTGGGACATCACCGACTGGCTCGCCAAGCTCTTCTACTCAGCCGTGGTCGAGGGCCTCGCGAAGCATGGCAATTGCTTCGGGATGTGCCTCGAGGCCATCTACAGCAAGAAAGACCGTGCTCTCCTTAAGCTGCCAATCGACCGGTTCGTCAACTGGAACGACGTCCGGAACGAGTTCAACATCAAGCACCAGTATCAGGTCGGTGCGCCGGCGATCTGGTGGTTCGTCGGCGAGTTCCTGTCAGGGAAGACGCATGACCCGGTAAGCGTCTTCCGCGCGACCCGCGACGCGTACTACTCCGGATGCGACCCGGTGCTCTGCATCTCGCAGCACTACGACTTCAGCGGTGCACCGCATTGCATCCTGCCAATCGGCTGGAACGACAGCGTCACTCCCTGGCAGATGCTCGTCCACGACCCTAACTTCCCATCCCTGAGCACGAACGACCCTGGGCCGAGGATCCTCACGGTCGATCCGGGCAGCAACACGTACAGCTATGACGGCGGCAGCAATCACTACAGCGGCGGGGAGTGGAGCGGCGGCCGACTGCACTACATGCCCTTCGACCTGTTGTGCGAAAGGCCGCGGACACCGATCTTCGACGCGATCATGCTGCTGATCACCGGGGTGATCGTGATCTTGGGCGGGGATAGCGAGACGACCAGCCTCACGGACGAGAACGGCGTCGACCTAGACGCGTTTGGGCCGGACTCGGTCGCCCGGTTGCAAGCGGGCCAGTCGCTTGCGCACAAGTTCGTCTCGGTGAAGGGATTCGACACCCATATGCGCGAATGCGCCAAGGAACGGACCACGCCCCGCCCGAAGGAGCCGCCAGACGACAGGCGCCCACGGCCGCACGGCGTGCTCACCTCAGAGCTTCACATGCGCTCGCTGCCGAAGACCTTTTCGAGAAAGGCGCCGCCGAACAAACGCTCCGGCGACGAGTGGAAGCGGATCACGCTGAAGGAGTATCTCTGTCAGCTTGCCCCGGCCGCCATTCGCGAGAAGTTCGCAAGGCATCCGGACTTCGTGTCCGCGAACCAGGGCCGGCTCATGCTTCATCTGACCGAGTCAGCGGTGATGAAGGAGATCCTCGGGGTTGCCGTCACGGGAGCGGCCACTCCGATCGGGCCGCTGTCGCCCATTTCGGACAACTACGTTCACACCACGCGCGGACTCGGCGGCGGCCTCCTGCAGTACGGCCTCAAGCAGGGGCTCACTCAGCTCATGCTCAGCGCCAAGGCGGCCACCGGCGAGGCGCACGTCCTTCAAGTAAAGGACCTGGGAACCAGCACCAGCAGGCTCACCCTGCGGTGTTATCGAGACAAGGAGATCAACCTGCAGGTCCACAACAAGCTCGGCGCTGGGCGAGACCATCTACGGATCTCGATCGACGGCATTCCGCTGGCGGGAGGTGCCGAGTTGCAGATCAACTTCAAGCCGGGCATAGGCGGTGTCGAACTCGTTACTGCTGGTGAGGTCCTCAAGGCGACCGTGAGCATCGACTACCTGCGGCGGGGCCTTCGACTGTCGAGCACGTTCGACGTGAGCGAGCAGGACGGCATGCGGGTCCTGCCGTCGACGTTCATCACTGCGAATCAGCTCAAGGTGAGCCGCATCGACACGCTTTTCGGCGATTCGCTGGGGACTACGCTCGTTCAGCCGATATAAGCGGATCGGCGATCCACCGTGACAGCGACTCGGACCGCCTGCACATCGCGGCGAGCTCGGGGTCGTTGCTCGGGGTGAAGCTCTCGTCGAAGATCGCGCGCAACGGTTCGCGCAGGTCATCGTCGAGGCGGTCCAGGAAGCCGGCGATGTAGCCGGGGTGGGGAAGAGGCGACTCGTTCTCGTTCAGTACCCGCGCGCGTAGCTGTCGGTAGCTCTCGACGCTCTCCTCCACGCGCGGATCGTCCGCCAATATCGCGGCCACCCGCTCAGCCGAGGTCGCCTGAATGATGCGCACCGTCTTGTCGCGCGGCAAGCGGAGGGGGTGGAGCCGCGGTCTGTTCTGGCGGCGGAGGTCGGGTTGGCGCGGCGCCCATTCCGCCAGTACGCGCGCCGGGTCGATGCCCGCGCGGCGCGGGGAGATGCCCTCGCCGAGCAGCAGGATCGTGATCTCGATGCACTGCTGACAGGTGCTGCACGCCTGGGCGCCATTCGCCGCCCAGCACGAGAATTGGAGCTCGGCCACCTCGGGATAGCGGCGCCACAGGAAGGGCTGGATCTGGTCGGTGTGCAGCGGGTAGGTGAGCGACCCGAGGCGCAGGCCGAAGCGGCGGAGCAAGCGGTCGAGGGCGGTATGGGTCACCGCCGAGGACACGAAATGCCCGTGCTGGATCACTTCGCCGCGCGCGCTGGCGTTGTACTGCAGGTCGGCCTCCGCTGCCTGAAATGATCTGCCGATCCCGCTGGCCGCAGCGGCCGCAAGCGTGGTCGCCTGGTAGAGAAGGACGTCGCTCAGCTCGTTGACGCTCAACGAGCAGCCTTCCGCGCGCGAGAACTCGTTGTCCCAGGCGGTGCGGTAGTCGGAGTGCACCTCGACCAACTCCACCGGTAGGCGGCGCGTGACCTCCGAGAGCACGCGCTCGCGCCCCGCCCCGAAGTGGTCGCTGTTCCACGTTACGACCGAGGTGGTCGTGACCAGCAGCGGCAGCTCGGTCAGCTCGGCCAGCAGTCCCGCCTGGATCAGGCTGTCCTTGCCACCGCTGAATGCGGCCGCCACGCGGCCGTTCGTGTCGGGCACCTTCGTGGGCGGCAGCGCCGGGCCGTCGTCGTGAAGCTCCACCGCGCGTCCCGGCCGGGCTTCGCCTCCGTACGCCACGATCTGGATCGCCGCCGTGTCCGTCATCCGCTGCCAGAACTCGCGTTCCGCCGGGCCGATGTAGTACGGCAGCTCGACCAGGCAGGGGCGCAGCAGTGCCCACTGCGTGTGGAGGCAGATCAGCGCGAGACGCAGCCACAGCGCTTGGGGCACCGCCGCGATGTCGAGCTCGGGCGGAAAGGAGAGCCGGAATCCGTTCTTCTCGTAGAGCTCGGAGTTGGGCTCTATGTCCCACCCGAACTCGACCTCGGTCTCGCCGACCCGGGGCGCATGCAGGCGAACGCGGTGGGCTGCCTCGCGCGCCCTCACGGTCGCCGGGCGGCGGCACGCGCCCGGTCGCGCAGCCGCCAGTACAGGGTGGCGAGCCGCCACACGCGAGTAGATCGCATCAGCGAGAGCTGGATCCACACGCGCTCTGACGCAGCCCGCGTCTCATCGAGCTCGGCCCGGAGGTCTGCTAGCTCATCCTCCAGCTCGTCCGAGCGGTTCTCGAGCAGCTGGTCGAGTCCTCCGCCGGACCACAGCTCGAGGAACCGGTCTTCGCCGATGGCATCGAGCAGCGTCAACAGCGTTCGCGCGGCGGCGACGTTGTAATCGCCTTCGGGGTATTTGAGCGAGGGAAGGATCTCGAACAGATCGCTCATCACCAGGCCGTGGCGGCCATGAAAGTGCGCGATCAAGCTCAGGTACGGCAGGGCACGGCACATCGCGCGGAAGTCGGCTCGGCTCGCCGCTTCCGGCGGCTCGTGCGGGGCGAGGAACTCGACGACCCCGTTCCACTCCCGCATCTCGGACTCGGTGTCGATGCGAGGGAGCGTGGGGGTGGGACTCGGTTCGGGTTTCTCAACCCTCCCGGTTGGCAGGACGATCACTCGCTCGAAGCGCTTCTCAGCGAGTGCGAGCGCGCGTGGGGCCCAGTCCTGGTTCGCATCCAAGGAGCTGCCGCCGAGGAGCAGTAGCGCGATGCGCCCGGTGCTCGACGCAAGTTGCTCCAACTCGATCTCGCGGAAACGCCGATCGCTCAGCAGCAACCGTAAGCCCGTGAGCTCGTCGTCGACATCGCCCGGAGCGCGGACCAGCGTCAGGTCAGGACAGTCCCCGATCGCAGCCAGAATCTCGGCCGCGCTCTGCTCGCGTACAGCGTCGTGCGGCAGTCGCTCGATCGAGGTAGCCCGTTCCATCGTCCTGGGGATCTTCTCAGAGGCTTGACGAGGTGATTTGGCTTGGGCTAGGGTGCCTCCGCCCAGCTGGCCCCGAGTAAGGAGTGGTCGTGCCTACAGAAGAGATGAACGTCGAGGCGACAGCCCCGAAGGTGCGTGACGCCTTCAAGGCAACGCTCGAGCGCCAGTTGACGGCGGAGCGGGAGGCGCGCGCCGGCTTTTCCGACGGGCCGAATGCCGCTTTCTCAGACATGTCGTCTCCCGCCTTCTCAGATACGGGGGCTCCGACGGTGTTTCAGGACTCACCGCCGGCTCCGATCACCGCCTTCTCGGACTCACCGCAGACCCCGGCGACCTTCTCGGACGGGCCGTTCGCTCCGGCAGCCATCTCGGACGGGCCGGCGTAGACCAGCGCGCGGGGGTCACGAGCCCGATGGGGTCCGTCGCTCCGCTCACGCCGTTCATCGTCAAGGTTGCGTCGCGCTGCAACCTGAACTGCTCGTACTGCTACGTCTACAACCAGGCCGACGCGACCTGGCGGACGCGGCCGGCGCTGATGTCGGCGGACACGTTCGACGCCGTGCTCACGCGTATCCGGCGCCATTGCGAGAGCAGCGGCCAGCGCGAGCTGTCGATCGTGTTCCACGGCGGCGAGCCGACGTTGATCGGTGCGCGGCGATTCGCCTCGATGTGCGCGCGGGCGCGAGAGCAACTGGGCGATATGGCGAGCGTCGGGCTGGAGATCCAGACGAACGGGACTCGCCTTGACGACGAGTGGGTGGAGGCCTTCCGCGAGCATGAGGTGAGGGTTGGCATCAGCCTCGACGGTCCGCGCGAGATCAATGACACCGCTCGCGTAGATCACAAGGGCCGCGGCTCGTATGACGCGGTCGCGCGCGGTATCGGGGTGCTCCGCGATGGCGAGCTTCCGTTCGGGATCCTGTCGGTCGTACAGCTCGGCGCGGACCCGCTTTCGATCCATCGCCACTTCCTCGAGCTGGGCTGCCAGTCGATCTCCTACCTGCTGCCCGCCTATACGCACGACACGATCGGGCCGGTGCGCGAGAAGTACGGGCCCACACCCGTCGCCGACTACCTGATCCCGATCTTCGACGACTGGTGGGAGAACAGCACCATCGACGTCAGCATCCGCGAGTTTTGGGCGATCGGACGAGCGATCATGGGCGGCTCGAGCGGACTCGACAGCTTCGGCAACCCGCCGCTTCGCTTCATCTCGATTGAGACCGACGGCTCGATTCACGGGCTGGACAAGCTGCGCACCTGCGAGGACGGGATGACCGGCACGGCGTTGAACGTCCACGAGGCCGACTTCCGCGACATCGCCGCGGCGAACAGCCTGCACGCGCGGATTCTCGCCGGCATGCCGCTGCCGACCGGCTGCCGCGGCTGCCCCGAGCAGAACACATGCGGCGGCGGCTACCTGCCGCACCGCTACTCGCGCGAGCGCGAGTTCGACAATCCGAGCGTCTGGTGCGCCGACCTGCTCGCGCTCTTCGCACACGTCCGCGGGCGGATGGAAGTCCCGGCGGGGGAGACGCTCACGCCGGTCGCGTAAAGACGTAGTTATCCGCAGCCGGGATCCGTTCCGGCACGGATGTTTCCACCCGTTACCCGGCGCAGGATGGACGAAGCCTCGTCAAAGGAAGGACCTTCGCCATGACCGCAACGATTGAGCAGCAGCCGGATCGGCTCACATTTGACGAATACGCCGAGCGCATAGCTGGGGGCGAGACGGTGTCGCCGCCGCCGATGGAGGAGAGCGCCGGCAGGAGGCCGCGCTGGCTTGTGGGCGTCCTCGGCGGCACCGATCAGAAAGGCCGCTGGCGGCTGGGGAGGCGGCTCCGGATCGTGGCGGTGCTGGGTGGGGTGGACCTGGATCTAGGACAGGCTCAGCCGGAGGCGCCCGAAAGCCTGATCACGGTGTTTGCCGTGTTTGGTGGCGCGAACCTGACGGCGCCGCCGGGTGTGCCGATCGAGCTCACCGGCGCGTCGCTGCTCGGCGGCAAGAGCGACAAGCGCCCGCCGGGCCCGCGGATGCCGGGCTGCCCCGTGGTCCGCGTGCGCGTGTTCTCGCTGTTCGGAGGAGTGAGCGTCGAGGCCCGAAAGTCCGACTGAGCCGGTTAGCGCTTCCGGCCTGCGGCGAGCTTGACCGACACCGGCATCTCCAGGTGGTCTCCGCGCTGGTAGACGTTCACGAGCTGATCGAATTCGGCGCGGATCCGGTTGCGCGTCTCGTCGGGTTGATCGAGGATGAGTGCCGCTGTTCGCACCGTTCCGCCAAGCAGCCCGTCCCACAGCTGCTGCGAGGACGCGACCGGGTGTGTGAAGGCGACCGTCCGCACCTCGACGCTCTCGAGTCCCGCGCCGCGAAGCAGGCCGGCGAACTCATCCTCGTCTGAGAAGCGGAAGATGTCCGGTCCCGCGGGGATGTCGGCAGGCGGCGTCGCGCCGGCCGCTGCGACCGCCTCGCGGATGACTCCGAGGAAGCGGGCTCGCTCAGGGAAGTCCCAGGCGGTGAGCGCAAGTCGTCCGCCGGGCGCGATCACTCGGGCGAACTCAGAAATCACTTGTTCCGGTCGTCCGAGATGGAGGACGAGAAAGTTCGCCACCACGGCGTCGAAGGAGCCGTCCGGAAACGGGAGCGCCTCAGCATCTGCATGACGGAACTCGATCTCCGGGTAGCTTGCGCGAGCGAGAGCCAGCATCGCGTCGGCCATATCCACACCGACGACCTCAGCGCCCCTCTCAGCCGCGCGAGCGGCCACATAGCCCGGACCGCTGGCCACGTCGAGCAGCCGGCCTCCGCCGCGCACCAGCGCAGCGTCGAGCAGCGGATCGGTCAAGCGCGAGGTGATCTGGCCAAAGAATGCGTCGTAGCCCGGAGCCTGCCGTTGCCAAGCCGCCGCCTCGAAGGCATTGAACGCGTCAGCGTCGATCGTCGTCATCGGGCCGATCCTCCCGGAGCGTCGACTCGCCCGTGGAGGACACTCGTCACGTTCGTTGGACCCAGTCCCAGGCTTTTTGGACGTGCCTGGGAGGTGACACCTTGCTGTTCTATGTACACTGTACCTCTATGCATCGCTCTGTAAACGCTTGGGGACGGCCTTGCGCGTCGACAAGGACCTAGTTGCAGCATCAGCAACACCGCTCGTGCTCGCGATCCTGGCCGAAGGCGAAACCTACGGCTACGCGATCCTCAAGCGGGTGCGTGCACTCTCGGAGGGAGAGCTGGAGTGGACCGACGGGATGCTCTATCCACTGTTGCATCGCCTCCGTCGGCTCGGGTATGTGACGACTGAGTGGCGGGTCGCCGAAGGGCGTCGCCGCCAGTACTACATGCTCACCGAGGACGGACGAACCGCACTTGCCGACCAGCAACGGCAGTGGGTAGCCGTAACTCGTGCACTGAATGACGTCTGGCCGGGCTTCGGCGTGTCACCGGCAGCGGTCGACGGAACGTGAGCGACGGAAGCGTGGAGTCGCAAATCGCCCAATGGCGGGAGTACGTCGAAGCCGCTCCTGCGGTCAATGGCCGCGACGTCGACGAACTCGAAGATCATCTTCGCCACGAGATCGCAGACCTGGGCGCCGCCGGCCTCACGAGTGACGAGGCGTTCCTCATTGCTGTCAAACGGATGGGCGACCTCGACGCTCTCTCCCACGAATTCGCACGCGAGAACAGCGGCAGGCTCTGGAAACAGCTCATCCTGAGAGACGACAAAGGGGCGCTTCACACGTCGAGCGGCTGGTTCGAGATGCTCGCGTTCGCCGCGGCTGCGGCCGTTGTCGTCCAGATAGCACGCCTCGCCGCCGGCGCTCCCGATCAAGCGCCGACCTGGCTGACCCGGAACGCGAGTCTCTTCGTGCTGCCGTTTCTCGCCGCATACTTCGCACGTCGACGACAACTCAATGCCCGACAGTGGGCATTGGCGGCGGCACCGTTCGCGCTCTTCGCACTCGTGGTCAACCTCTACCCGTGGGGGGCGGACTCGTCCACCGAGAAGCTCGTCGCGCTTCATCTGCCCGTCGTTCTCTGGTTCGCGTTCGCCTACACCTACATGCGCGGAACAATCCGATCGCACGAGCGGCGCATGGACTTCGTCCGCTTCACCGGCGAATGGTTCATCTACTACGTGCTGATCGCACTCGGCGGTGGCGTGCTCATGGCCTTGACAGCGGCGATCCTCAAACCCACCGGGGTCGACGTCGACGCCGTCGCTGCATGGATCGTCCCCTCGGGAGCCGCCGGCGCGGTGGTCGTGGCCGCATGGCTTGTCGAGTCGAAGCAACAAGTGATCGAAAACATGGCGCCCGTGCTCACCATGGTCTTCACTCCGCTCTTCGCAGTGATGCTGACGTGCGTTGCCGTCATCTACGCCGCCACCGAACTCGGCGATGCATTCGACCGGCAACTCCTCAGCGTCAGCGACGCCCTGCTGCTGGTCGTCCTCGCGCTCGGCCTCTACGGGATTTCCGCGCGCGAGCCGTCGACATCGCCTGACTGGATGGATCGCATTCAGCTCGTCGCCGTCATCAGCGCCCTCGCGCTCGACCTCATGGTGCTCGCCACGATGATCGGCAGAATCGGCGACCTCGGGTTCACCCCGAACCGAACCGCGGCGCTCGGCCTCAACCTCGTGCTCCTCGTCAACCTATCCGGCGCCGCATTCCTATCCGTCCGGTTCCTGGGGGGACGCAGCACGCTGCACCGGCTCGAGCGCTGGCAGACCACCTACCTGCCCGTGTTCGCCCTATGGGCCACAGCGGTCATCGTCGTCCTCCCGCCGCTCTTCTCCTTCACCTGATCGCTTCACAGCAGGGGGCGGCAAGTGCAGTCGGTTTTCAGCGGAAGTTCCCATAACCTCCGTTATCGAGCGTTGGATTAGTCGTCGAGAACGGTGAGATCGAGCTCTCGCAGCCGCTCTGGGTCCGCCAGAGCATCGATCTCGACGATCTTCCCTCCCGAGACGGTGAAGCCGATCACCGAGAACGGCCTTCCGTGCGGGGTCACGACGACTCCCACCGCGCCGTTGATCAGCGCAGGCCGCACCCAAGGCGCCAGGCGCGCGTAAGTAACTGCCTGGCTCGCGACGTTGCGGGCGCCGTGGATTATCTGCGTGATGTTGGGCCGATCTGGCCCACCGTCCGCATGCAGGACGACATCCGGGTCCAGGACTTCCAGCAGCGCCTCGAAGTCGCCCTCGCGCGCCGCCGCAAAGAACGCGTCGACGACCTCACGCTGGCGCTTCAGGTCCGGATCCGGCACTGGCGCGGACCCGCGCACACGCCGCCGCGCGCGGCTCGCGAGCTGACGCGCCGCGTCCGGCGAGCGGTCGACCATCGCCGCGATGTCGTCGAACGGCACGCCGAACATGTCGTGTAGCACGAACGCGAGCCGCTCGGCCGGCGACAGCGTCTCCAGCACCACGAGCAGCGCCAGGCCGACGGAGTCGGCCAGCAGCGCCTGCTGCTCCGGATCGACCCCGTTGGCGGAGCTGATGATCGGCTCGGGCACGTACGGCGTCTCCTCGAGCGGGTCCTCGCGGCGTGTCTTGCGCGTCCGCAGCATGTTCAGCGCCACGCGTCCGACGACGGTCGTCAGCCAGCCGCCAAGGTTCTCGATCTCATCCGCGTCCGACCGATTCAGCCGCAGCCAGGCCTCCTGCACCGCGTCGTCCGCCTCGCTCACCGAGCCGAGCATCCGGTACGCCACCGCCCGCAGATGGCTGCGGTGCTCCTCGAACTGCTCTGCCAGAAACTCGCGCTCGTTCATCGGTCACATCCCTTGGTCGTCGCGTGTCTATGAGGTAGAGACCCAGAAAATCGAGCCGATGTGACAAGCAGAGGCATTTGAAGGGACACGCGTTATGGAAACCCCCAAGAAGATTGCAGTTGCAGGCGGCACCGGCCGCGTCGGCCACCACGTTGTCAACGTTCTGACAGAGCGTGGCTACGAGGTCGTACCGATGTCCCGCGCCACGGGCGTCGACGTCGTCACCGGCCAGGGCCTCGACGAGGCGCTCAAGGGCGTCGACATCGTCATCGACGCCGCCACCGGTCCCTCCCCAGACGAGAAGGAGGCGACGGACTTCTTCCTCGCGTCCACCCGCAACCTCCAGGAGGCGGGCACGCGCGCGGGCGTGAAGCTGATCGTCGTGGTCTCGATCATCGGGACCGATGCCGTGCGCGGCGGCTACAACGCCGCAAAGCTCGCGCACGAGAAGGCGATGCTCGAGGGCCCGATCCCGGTTCGCATCCTGCGCGCGGCGCAGTTCCACGAGTTCGTCGGCGAGCTGGTCAACTGGGGCCGCCAGGGCGAGGACGTGGCCTTCGTGCCGAAGATGCGCACGCAGATCGTCGCGGCTCGCACCGTTGCCGAGGGCCTCGTCGACCTTGCCACCGACGACTCGGCGGTCAACGGTGCGACCACCGAGATCGCCGGCCCGCGCGAGGAGCGCCTCGTCGACATCGCGCGCAAGCTGATGGCGCACAGCGGCGATCCGGTGCAGGTCCTCGAGGGCGACACCGGGGTCGACCCCGACGGCGACCCATGGGACAGCAGCGTCCTCCTCCCCGGTCCGGACGCCAAGCTGGCGGGCCCGACCTTCGACGAGTGGCTCGCGGCGGAGGTCCCGGCCTAGACCGGTTCCTAGGCGGTGGTCAGCCGGAGGGTCGTTGCGGTCACCTCTGGGCTGACCATCGCCTCCGTTGGGCCGGGCGAGCTCCCGCTGTACTTCGCGTAGAAGGCGTCCGAGATCTTGCGGTTGATCTCCTCGCCGTGCTCGGGCTCCGTGGCGACATCGATCGTGCGGTCGTCGAGGCCGATGCTCGCCTTGCCGTCCGCGAGCACGCGCTGGTACCAGGCGCCGCGCTCGCCGAGGTACGAGCGCACGTAAGCCTCGCCGTCCACCACCACCGCCCAGATCGGCCGGCGCGACAGCGAACCGTCGCTCCGCGGCGTGATCATGTCCACCTCCACCTGCTCGGCGAGCAGGTCGAGAGTCGCTTGATCCAGAGCGGCCACGCGCTCGACTCTAGCGCCGCGCTAGTCGGCCCACCAGCCGCGCTGTCCCTCCACGTCTGTACGCGGATTCTCGCCGAGACTGGGCGCACCGAAGACGAGGATCTCGAGGCCCTCCGGCCCGGCCTCGTAGCCGCGCCACGTGCCGGGCGGGACGCGCACCACGTCCCACTCCTTGACCTCGACCACCTCGTCGTCGAGCTTCATCCGCCCGCTCCCGCGCACCACCACGTACACCTCCTCCTGCTGCCTGTGCGTGTGGCCGATTGGGAAGCGATAGTCGGGCGGGATGCGCTGATAGCTCAACCCGCAGTGCTCGAGCCCCAGCGCCCTGCTCGCGTGGCGGAACTCAAGGTCCGGCGGGCCGTCGAAGTTGGACCCGAGATCCTCCAGATCCTCCCGGAGGTTCGTCAGCGTGAACGGCACGGCCGCGATGCTACTGACGGCTACGCGCGGTCGACGGCCAGCTCGACCGGCCGGCGCTCCGTCCGGTCGGAAGGCTTCCCGACCGCCCGCACGCGGCGGAGCGCGGGTAGCTCGACGCAGCGGTAGCCCAGCTCGACCACCAGGAAGACGAGCGGCAGGCCGATCAGGAACATCAGCGCGGTGCGCGCTGCGCCGGTGGCCATCCCGAGTGCGCCCAGCCCGCCGTACACGGCCAGCACCACCGGAATGTGGAGGGCGTACAGGCTGTAGGAGCGCAGGCCGAGCCAGCGCACGGGACTGGCGTTCACCGGGTTGAGGCGCGCGCCCGGGCTGGCGGTCATCGCCAAGAGCAGCAGGCCGAAGCCCGCGCCCCACAGGACGTCCTGCGCGCGCTCGGATCCGAACTGCGGCAGCCGCAGCCAGGCGAGCACGAGGAAGAACGTCCCTCCCGCGGCTAGCAGCCGGGGCGAGAACCGCTTGACGAAGTCCGTGCGATAGACGTGCGCGAGGAACACACCGAGCGCGAACCAGCGCAGCAGGAACAGCAGCCAGAACTCTTCCTGCTTGACGACGTGCAGACCGAGATCCACGGCCACCGCGGCGGCGAGCACGTACAGCGGGCTGTAGCGGCGCGACGCCAGGTACAGCAACGGAAAGAGGATGTAGAGCTGAGCCTCGGTGGCCATGGACCAGAGCGGCGCGTTGATCTGGTGCATGCAGGCGCTGTCGACGTTGTGCACCAGAGCGAGGTGTGACAGCACTCCGCCCCACGTGACCGGTCCCGGCGTGAAGTCGTCGACGCTGCCGAACAGGTGGTTCGGGATCAGCGCCAGCACCAGCAGGCCGAGCGCCACCGCCACGTAGTAGGTCGGCAGGATCCGCCAGGCACGCCTGCGCGCGAAGACGCTGTTTGTGGTCGCGCGGCCCGAGAGCCGGCGGCGGTCCTCGCTGTAGGCGAGCGAGAAGCCGCTGATCATCAGGAACAGGTAGACCATCTGCGTTCCCGGCCAGGAGAACCAGAGCAGCTTCTCCCCCAGCGGCGCCGTGAAGAAGCTGGCGGTGTAGTTGGCCATGTAGCCGCCGCTCGTCGAGATGTGGCCGAGCACTACGACGAGCGCCGCGATTCCCCGGATGCCCTCGACGAACGGCAGGCGCTCGATCGTCTGAGCGGTCGCAGGACCGCTCGTCTCTGTAGGCGAGATGGTTGTAGGCACGTCTAGATCCCCTGCCGGCGCACCGCGAAAGCGGCGCTGACCAGTCAGCCCAATGTAAGTCGAGTTGATCGGGGGCGCCACAGGCCCCTTGCATGTGGTCAGATCTCTGACTAAGGTCAGCTATGTGGATCACGACGAGGTCGCGCAGGTACGTAGGTTCAACAGGGTTGTGAGCCAGCGAGTCGGCGCGCTCGACGATCACTTCCTCTCGCGCGACCGCCCGCTCGGCGAGGCGCGACTGCTCTGGGAGATCGGCCCCGACGGCAGTGACGTGCGCTCGCTCCGCGCGCGCCTCGGCCTCGACTCGGGCTACCTGAGCCGCCTACTGCGCTCGCTCGAGCGCGACGGGCTCGTGACGGTGAAGCCCGGCAGGTTCGACAAGCGTGTGGCGGCGGTCACGCTCACGGCTGCGGGGAAGCGCGAGCGCCGGCTGCTCGACGGTCGCGCGGACGACCTGGCCGAGTCGCTGCTCGACCCACTCACCGAGTCGCAACGTGAGCGCCTGGTCACCGCGATGGGCGACGTCGAGCGGCTGCTGATGGCCGGCATGGTCGAGATCGCTCCGCGCGACCCCGCCGATCCGATGGCCCAGCACTGCCTGCGTGAGTACGTGGCCGAACTCAACCGCCGCTTCGAGACGGGCTGGGACCCGACGCGCAGCATCTCCGCCGACGCGCCCGAGCTGCGCCCGCCGCGCGGCCTGATCCTGGTGGCGTCGCTGCTCGCGGAGCCCGTGGGCTGCGGAGCGCTGAAGTTCCACGACGACGAGCCCACCGAGATCAAGCGCATGTGGGTGGCGCGGTCGGCGCGCGGGCTGGGACTCGGCCGTCGCCTGCTGACGGAGCTCGAGTCACACGCTGCGGCAACGGCGACGAGCCCCATCGTGCGGCTCGAGACCAACGGCTCGCTGAGCGAGGCGATCGCCCTCTACCGCTCGGCCGGCTACACCGAGGTCGACCCGTTCAACGACGAGCCGTACGCCCACCACTGGTTCGAGAAGGACCTCAGAGCCGCTGGTACATGACGTGGAGGCCGACCTTGCCGTAGTGGCGATGGTCGAACGCCTCGGGGATCGTCGTCATGATCGAGAAGCCGAGCGACTGCCAGAGATGGATCGCGCCGGTGTTCGTCTCCACCACCGCGTTGAACTGGATGCCGCGGAAGCCCTGCCGGCGCGCCCAGCGCACCATGTCCTCGCCGAGCGCGCGCCCCACTCCCCTTCCCTGCGCTGACGGATCGACCATGAAGCTCGCGGTGGCGATGTGCGCACCGCGGCCGGGCCGATTGGCTCCCATCGTCGCGCTGCCCACCACCTGGCCGTCGCCGTCCTCCGCCACCACCGTTCGTCCCGGCGGCCCCACGATCCACAGATCGGCGATGCCTTCGTCGTCGAGATCCTCGGGATACGCGTAGGTCTCCCCCGCGTCGACGATCTGGCGGAAGAAGCCGGCGATGGCGGGCAGGTCGTCGGGTCGCGCGTCGCGGATCAGCATGAGGACCGCGCAGTGTGGCACTTAGCTGTTGTCAGGCAACAGCCGGGTGACGCACTAGGCCTGGGTGGGCGCTGACGAGCGTGTGCGCAACCCCCGGTACATGAGGAAGATGCCGAGGCCCAGCAGGAGCACGCCGGCGACGAGCACCCCGATCACAACCCACTTCAGCGACGGCACCTTCGCCCCCGCCTGGAAGATGAAGGCGACGTTGCGCGTGGCGTCGGCGTTCATCGCCACCGCGGACCAGGTGCCGCTCTCGATCTTCCAGTTGACGGTCTGGGTCCCGGAGCCGGACGTCTGCGCTACCCAGAAGCGCTGGCTTGCGGGCGGGGCGGGCCGGCCTGCTCCGGGGACCAAGTGCGACTTCACCTTGAAGGGGTCCGCGTCGAAGTCGGTGATCTCGCTGTGCGGCACGCGGGCGAGGTACTTGTCGACGTCGCTCGACCGCCCGATGCCGACGAAGATCGGCTGCGTCGAGCTCGCCCGGATGCGCACCGTGCCGATCCCGTCGGCCACCCAGCCGGGCGCGTCGCTGATGTCGAGGCTCGACGTCGCGGCGGCGAACGTCGGCGTCGCGAACTGGTGTGTGTGGGTTGTGAAGTAGCCCTCGTCGTCGCGCTCCCCGAGCGCCCACAAGCCCAGCCCGCCACCGGCGAGCAGAACCAACGCCACGAACAAGGCGAGCCCGCCGAAGATGATCGGCACGACCCGCGTGCCGCCCTCCGGCTTCGCCGGCGGCTGCTGGCCCGTGGGGCCCGGTTGCTCCTGGGGCACCGTGCTCATCGCGCCTACCCGGTCGGTGCCGCCGGTGCGGGCGCGCTCCTGGCAGGCCGCTCCTGCGTGGACACCTCATGCTCGAACTCGGGGATCCACTCGAGCCACTTCGGCAGGTACCAGTTCCAGTCGCCGAGCAGCTTCATGAACGCCGGGAGCAGCACGCCGCGCACGATCGTGGCGTCGATCAGCACCGCGACAGCGAGCCCCACCCCCATCTCCTTGAAGTCGAGGAAGCTCAGCGTCACGAAGACCGAGAAGACGAACACCATCACCACGGCGGCGCTCGTCACCGTCCCCGCGGTGCTCGCGATTCCGTGACGCACGGCCTCGGGCGTACTCGTCCCGTGCTGCCACGCCTCGCGGATGCGGGACAGGATGAACACGTGGTAGTCCATCGACAGGCCGAACAGGATCACGAACAGGAACAGCGGCAGCCATGACGTGACGCCTCCGTTCGACGTATAGCCGAGCAGGTTCTCGAAGCGCGCGTCCTGGAACACCAGCACGAGCACACCGAACGCGGCACCGACGGACAGCAGATTGAGCACGATCGCCTTGATCGGGATCACGATCGAGCGGAAGGTGAACAGCAGCAGCAGGAACGCAAGCGCGAAGACGAACCCGAAGATCAGCGGTAGGCGCGAGCTGAGCTGGTCCCTGAAGTCCTTCGACGCGGCGGCCGTGCCGCTCACGTTCGCCTCCACCCCATCGACCCGCGCGATCGTTGCCGGAATGATGTCGTCGCGCATCCGGTCGAGGACGCCGGTGGACGTATCGTCGTTGCCGTTGCCCTTGGTCGGGATCGCAACGAGGGCCACCTTGCCGTCCTTGCTCACGGTGATGTCGGTGCCGGGCAGCACGTCCTTCGTCTGATGCGCCTGCCGCACCATTGCAGCGATGCCCGCGGCCACGCGCGGGTTGCGCACGTTGTCGGCCTGCACGGCCACGTCGACCGTCACGCCCTCCTTGGGGAAGGCTGCCTTGAGGCGGTCGTATGTCTTGACGACGTTGAGGTTCTGCGGAAGGTCGTCAACACTCGAGGTGACGATGTGCATGTTGAGCGCCGGGATCGCCAGCGCGAGCAGCAGCCCGCCGGCGAGGACGATCGCCACCGCCGGTCGCCGCATCACGCGGTCCACGAGGCCGGACCAGAACTTCGACTCACCGGCGCCGTGCCGGCGGCACAGGAACGGGATACGGCCCCAGTCGATCCGGTCGCCGAGCCAGGCGAGCAGCGCGGCGAGCACCGTCACCGACGCGATCATTGCGATCGCGACCACGAGGATCGTGCCCTCCGCGAAGGAGATGAACGTCTTGTCGCCGCTGAGGAACATGCCTCCCATCGCGGCGATCACCGTTAGGCCCGAGATCAGAACCGAGCGGCCGGAGGTCGCGGCGGCCACCTCGAGGGCGGAGCGCGCCGGCAGCCCGCCGTCGCGTTCCTCCCGCTCGCGCTTCAAATAGAAAAGCGAGTAGTCGACGCTCACGGCCAGGCCGATCAGCAGGATCACCGATGAAAGGTTGCTGTCGATCGGCGCGACCTGGCTCGGGATCGACACGAGTCCGAGCGCGGCCGCCACCACCGTGATCCCGAGCAGGAGCGGCACGAGCGCAGCCGCGAGCGAGCCGAACACGATCATCAGGATCAGGAACGTGATGGGGAACGACAGCAGCTCGGCCTTGCCCAGGTCCGACTTGAAGGTGTCCTCGAGCTCCTTGTTCGAGCTGACGTCACCGAACTGGTCGATCTGCAGTTGCGGATGTGCGGCCGCCACGGCATCCACCGCGTCCTGGGAAGGCCCGAGGCGCTCTGAAGCCCGGAGGTCGTCGCCCGTGATCTCGAAGTCCACAAGTGCCGAGCGGCCGTCGGCCGACACCGCCGCGTCACCCGTGATCGGCGATACGACGTTCACCACGTCCTTCGTGTGCCTGAGCCGCGCGGTGGCGTCCACCACCGCTGCGCGGTACTGCGGATCGCGGATCGTCAGGTTCTTGCTCTGGAAGAAGACGTGCTCGGTGTTCGGCCGCAGGCCGGACCCGTAGAGCGCCTTCTCGGCGGTCCCCGACTCTCCCGAGAAGTCGTCGGCGCCGTGCAGCATGTTCGAGCCGAGCGTCTGGCCGATGAAGACCGCGAGCACGACGAATCCGAGCCAGCCCCAGATCGCCGTCTTCCGGTGCGTCGCACTCCAGTGGCCCATGCGGGCAGCGATGTTGCGCGTGCGCCCGGGCGGCGGACCCGCCTCACCCTGTGGCCGTTCGGGATCGCCAGGACCTGATCCTTCTTGGATGACCCGCGTCTTCATGTTCGACTCCCGTGGGGATTGGGGACATGCGCAGCGTCTCGCCACGGGCGCGCGGGCGTAAGGCGGGAAACTGGCCGTTTCGGGGGCCGGTTTTCTGGTGTCTTTGCGGCGCTTCTAGGCGCGGAGGAACAGCAGCACCGCGAGCACCCGCCGCGACTCGCTGCCGGTGGACGGCAGGCCGAGCTTCCCGAAGATGCTCGACACGTACTTCTCCACCGCCCGCAGCGTGATCACCAGCTCGTCCGCGATCCCCTGGTTGGAGCTCCCGGTGGCCATCAGCTCCAGCACCTCGCGCTCGCGCCGGGTCAGCGTGGCGAGCGGATCGTCGCTGCGCTGGCGCGACAACAGCGTCGACACGATGATCGGATCGACCACCGACCCGCCGGTGCCCACTCGCCTGACGGCTCCGACGAAGTCGTCGACGTCGCTGATCCGGTCCTTCAGCAGGTAGCCCACCCCATCGCCGGAGTCCTCGAGCAACTTCATCGCGAGGCCGAGCTCCATGTACTGGGAGAGCACGAGCACTCCCACGTCCGGATGGCGCTCGCGTATGTCGAGCGCGGCGACGAGCCCCTCGTCGTTGTGCGTCGGCGGCAGGCGGATGTCCACGATGGCGACGTCCGGGCCATAGCTGTCGACCTTCAGCCGCAGCTCGTCGGCGTTCTCGCACTGGGCGATCACGTCGAAGCCCGCGTCGCCCAAGAGGCTGGCGAGACCCTCGCGCAGAAGCACGCTGTCCTCGGCGATGGCTACTCGCATGGCAGCTCCGCCCGCACCCGCGTGCCCTTCCGGCGAGGAGTCCAGATGCGCAACCGTCCGTCGAGTGCCTCCACCCGGTCGGCCAGGCCGCGCAGACCTGTCCCCTGCTCCGTGTCCGCGCCGCCGATCCCGTCGTCGACCACCTCGACGACGAGCTGTCCGTTCTCGCGTGCAACCTCCACGGTCGCCCCCGTCGCCTGCGCGTGCTTCGCCACGTTCGCCAGGCTCTCGGAGACGACGTAGTACGCGGCCACCTCGAGTCGCTCCGGCATCCTGCCGTCGAGCCGCACGTCGAGCTTCACCGGCACGGGAGCGTGTGCCGCCAGTGACTGGAGGGCGACACCGAGACCGTGGCCGCTGACCACGGCCGGGTGTATGCCTTGCGCCACGGCGCGCAGCTCTTGCAGCGACATCGCCACTTCGCGCCGCGCCTGGTCGAGCCTGACGCGGACCTCCGGGTCGTCCTCGGCCCTGCCCAGCCGGCCCAGTTCGAGCGACAGCGCGATCAGGCGCTGCTGCGCGCCGTCGTGCAGATCGCGCTCGAGACGCCGCCGCTCCTCCTGACCCGCCTCGATCACGCGCTGGCGGGATCCGCGCAACTCCTCAAGACGCGCGCGCAGCTCGGCGTGAAGGCGCTCGTTGTCGAGCGCGATCGCGGCCGCCGCACTCACCGCGTCGAGCAGCTCCGGCTCGTCCGCGAGTGAGGGGTCGTGCACGAGCGCCGCCATCGGCGCCCCGTCGCGCTCAATCAGTTTGGTGGCGCGTTCCGAGTCGTCCGCCGGCAGCGCGATCTGCCGGCCCTTTGCATCCACCCAGCTGTCGAACTCGGGCAGCCAGTAGGCGAGCGTCAGGGACGGATCGCGCAGCGCGCCCGCGAGCGAGTCGCGCAGGTCGGTGGGCGCCGGTCCCTCCTGGAGCTCCACGAGCAGGTCGCCAAGTGTGGAGCGGCCAAGGCGCGCCCTCAGCAACCCGATGAGGAAGGCAACGGGCGCGATGCCGACGATTCCGAACGTGGCCCGCCGGATCGTCTCGAACTGCGGCCACTCGAGCGCGCCGGCGATCAGCAGCACCGCCACGCCCACGAGGCCGAGCGCGAACGAGTCCACGAGCAGTGCGATCGATGGCCGGAGCGGACGCGCCAGCTTTCGCCGCCGGATCAGGAGCGCCGCCGCTCCAATCACCGACAGCGTGCTGAGCCCGAACAGCTCGATGTCTTCGACGGTGAATGCCGCGCCCCGCTCGTTCGTCAGCGCGAGCTCGTTCTGACCGTCGACGCTCCAGAGCAGCATCTTGACCAGCTGGAGGCCGAGCGCGGCAGCGTAGGCGACGATCACGATCGTCCGGTCCAGCCCACGGTCCAACCGGCCGCTCGGGAAGGCGAGGAAGACATGCAGGAAGATCGCCGCCGGCAGCAGGTCGAACACCATGCCGACGGTGAACGGAACGCTCGTGGGCGACCACTGCAGGCTCGACAGGAACATCGCGAAGCCGGCGATCACCATGAGCGGCCCGAAGCGGCTGTCAGGCCGCCGCGCCCACGCGATCGCGCCCGCGGCGATGTACGGCAGCGTGGTCCAGTTGAGCAGAACGGCGTGGAGGACCGGCTCGCTGAGATGGTCGCTCGCGTGCGCGAGCAGGACCGAGCCGGTCGCCGCAAGCGTCGCTGCGACCGCAATCACAACCCACCGAAGTGGCGCCCGGGAAGTCTGTGCGCCACCGTGAGCCACTCCGTGAGCCAGCGCAGGAGTGGTCATGGCGCATTCGATCTTCCCCAGACGAGGAGACCGCAGTCAAGGGTGTACGCACCCCGGTCAGACGGGTTGGCCCCGCGCCGCTACACCTCTATCCGCGAGCCCATCACCACGGTCTGCTCGCGCGGCAGGTGGAAGTAGTCGGCGGCGTCCGCGGTGATCTGAGCCGTGGCCAGGAACAACCGCTTACGCCACTTGGGCAGCACCGGCCTGTCCCCCATCGCCAGGTCGATCGTCGAGAGGAAGTACGAGGCCTGGTCGACCTCGAGCGGGCACTCGACGTCGGCCTCCTCGACCGCCCGGAGAAGCTCCGGCACCTTGGCCGCGTCCATGTAGCCGAGCTGCGCGTTTACAAGCGTTATCCCGTCGTCCCGGTACCCCAGGTCGTCGATCTCGATCCGCTCCGCCGGCGGGACGTGCGGGACCGGCAGCGTCTCCATGCAGAGGATCACCACGTGCTCGTGGAGCGCGTGCAGGTGCTCGACGCTCGCCCGCATCGCCAGCGGCGCGGTCACCCTGCTCCGGTTGAGGAACACCGCCGTGCCGGGCGTCCGTTGGACCGGCGGCTTGCTCTGGTGCAGGCCGTCGATGAAGTCGCGCAGCGAGCCCTCGTCCTGCTCGCGCAGCCGGGTGACGACCTCGCGCCCACGCTGCCACGTCGTGAGGATCGTGAAGGTCACGAGCGCGATGCCGAGCGGCAGCCACGCGCCGTGCGCGATCTTGGTCGCGTTGGCGGCCAGGAAGAACAGGTCGACCGTGAGCAGCGGAACCGCGCCGATCGCCACCAGCCACAGCGGCCTGCCCCACTGGTGCCGGACGATGTAGAAGAACAGCAGGGTGGTGATCGTGATCGTCCCCGTCACGGCCATGCCGAAGGCGAACGCCAGCGCGGCCGAGCTCTCGAACGTGACCACGAGCGTTAGCACCGAGACCATCAGCAGCCAGTTGATCCACGGCACGTAGATCTGCCCCATCGTCTCGGCTGAGGTGTGGAGGATCCGCAAGCGCGGCAGGTAGCCGAGCTGCACCGCCTGATGCGCGACGGAGAACGCCCCGGTGATCACCGCCTGGGAGGCGATCACGGTGGCCGCGGTGGCGAGGATCACGAGCGGCCACTGGCCCCAGCTCGGCACGAGCAGGAAGAACGGGCTGCTGACGTGCTCGGTGTTGTCGAGCACCAGCGCGCCCTGGCCCATGTAGCTGAGGATGCAGGCCGGGAACACTGCCAGCAGCCACGCGCGCCGGATGGGCGAGCGGCCGAAATGGCCCATGTCCGCGTACAGCGCCTCCGCGCCCGTGACTGCCAGCACCACGGCGGCGAGAGCGAAGAACGCGTTCGTGAAGTGGTTGAAGAAGTAGCTCACCGCGTAGCTCGGTGAGAGCGCCTTGAGGATCTCGGCGTGCATGGTGATGCCGCGGATGCCGAGCGCCCCGATCACAGCAAACCACGCGAGCATCACCGGTCCGAACAACCGCCCGACCGTCGCGGTCCCGAACCGCTGCAGCATGAACAGGGCCACGATGATCGCGGCGGTGATCGGTACGACGAGGTGACCGAGCGATGGCTGGGCGACCTTGAGCCCCTCCACCGCCGACAGCACCGAGATCGCCGGCGTGATCATGCTGTCGCCGAGGAACAGCGACGCGCCGAAGATCCCGAGGCCGGCCAGGAGCACCTTGGTGCGGCGGGTTCCCTTGGTCGCGCCCCGGCGGATCAGGGTGATCAGCGCCAGGATGCCGCCCTCGCCGTCGTTGTCGGCGCGCATCACGAGCGCTACGTAGGTGACGGTCACGATGATCGTCACCGACCAGAAGATCAGCGAGATGACCCCGAAGATGCTGTCCCGTGTCGCCGCGATCGGGTGCGGGTCGGTCGGGTTGAAGACGGTCTGGACCGTGTAGATCGGGCTCGTGCCGATGTCTCCGAACACGACGCCGAGCGCGCCCAGGATCAGCGCAGCGCGTGCGGGCGAGGGCTTGCGCGCCGTCTGCTCGCGGGTAGGCACGGGCGGGAGTCTCCCATCGGTTGTTGCCGGGCTTGCGGCGAAGCCCTGTTAGGGCTACCTAATTAGGGCACCCTAGTGTGCGGCGAGACGGCCGAGGGCTAGGCACCCGCCCGGGTCAGGATCTCCGCGACCACCGCGTCCTTCGCGTCCGCGTAGTCCTGCACTTGCCTCCAGCCGCGCGCCGCCAGCTCGCGCTTCGTTCGCTCG
>DATBKS010000092.1:0-4296 GCA_036555755.1 Thermoleophilaceae bacterium | reverse complement strand
AAGCTCGCGGTGCCAGGCCCCGGCCGCCCGCTGTTCCAGGCCGCGTTCGCCAACTTCAACCCCAACGCGGTGACGAAGGTCAACAGGCACAACACGAGCCGCGCGCCGCTGCTCTTCCTCGCCAACGGCAAGGACCACACCGTGCCTGCGTCTTCGACGCGCGCCGCCTACAAGATCCAGAAGAAGACGGGCGCTCTCACCGAGATCAAGGAATATCCCGACCGCTCCCACTCCACGTTCTCCCAGGAGGGCTGGGAAGAGGTGGCGGACTACTCGCTCGACTGGGCCTTGCGCAACGCGCGGACCTAGCTGGCTAGTCCGACCGGAGTGAGCAGCGCGCCACCGGCGAACCCGACGGCGCGGTCGTTCATCTCCTCATACGAGTCGCGCAGGACGGGCGCGTCGCGCAGCGACCAGATCACCTGGGCCCGGATCCACGCGGCGTCGCGCGCCCGCTCGACGTTCCACACCGCCACGATGTCGTCGACCGGGTTGAAGACGAGGTCGAGCTCCTTGAGGAGCCCGGTCATCAGCCACGTCTTCATCTCTTGCTCGACTTCCGAGATCAGCGAGTTCACCGAGTCGTAGTCCTTGTGCTCCGGCCCGCCAGGCGTCTCGCCGCGCGACTCGCAGGTGTCGCACACGCCGATCGCGAGGTCGTGGTTGATGTGCGCGTTCATCCCGGCGAGCGCGAACTGCACCGGCGCGATCCCCGGATTGAAGCGGGCGGCGAACAGCGGCTTCCAGGCGTGGAACGGATAGTTCGAGGGGAGTTTCTTCGCCTTGCCGGCGGCGTCGAGCGCGTCGAAGTAGCGGTTGCCGAAGAAGACGTCGAGCGCTGCGAGGAAGCCGGGCGCGGCCTGCGGCATGGTGGGCGCGGCGGCGGCCACGTGCTGGGTCACCGCGAGGTAGAGCTTGTTGAACCACTTCACCCCGTCGGTGTCGGGCAGCGACTTGTCGAGCGCTTCGAGCCGCTTCATCACGCCCGCGATGTTCGTGGCGTCCGCCATTGCTGCGCAGCCTAACCTGGGCGGATGCAGCGGAACGTGCTTGCGGTTATCGCGCTGACTGCCGCGCTCTGCGCTGCGACGGCGATTGCCGCGCCTAAGCGCATCGGCCACTCGGAGGAAGGGCGGCCGATCGTGGTCGAGCGGGCGGGCAACCCGGCCGGCGTGCGCATCCTCGTGGTTGGCTGCATCCACGGGAACGAGTGCGCGGGGCTGCCCGTGGTGCGGGCGCTGCGCCGCGTCACGGGTGGCGCCGCCGACCTCTGGCTCGTCCCCACGATCAACCCCGACGGCCGCGCGCACAACACGCGCCAGGACGCCCGCGGCGTCGACCTCAACCGCAACTGGTCCTCGAGCTGGCGCGGCGGCGGCCGCCCGTTCGACACCTACTACGGCGGTCCCAAGCCGTTCTCGGAGCGCGAGACGCGTGTGGCCCGCAACCTCATCAAGCGCATCCACCCGCAGGTGACGATCTGGTTCCACCAGCACATGAACCTGATCTGGGCCTACGGCAACCCGGGAACGCGCGACGGGCGCATCTACGCGCGCGCCGTGCACATGCGCCTCTACCACCACCCGTCGCTGCCGGGCACCTCGACGCTGTGGCAGGACCGCCACCTGCGGGGCAGCGCGGCGCTCACGGTCGAGCTGCCTGCCGGGAGCCTCAGCTCGCGAGCTGTGCGTCGGCACGAGCGCGCGGTGCTGGCGCTGGCGGCGCGACTGGCAGCTTCGACCCGAGCTTCTTCTGCTCCTTGAGCCAGCTGAGCAGCTGCTCGTTCGGCAGCGGGCGGCTGATCAGGTAGCCCTGCGCGTACGAGCAGCCGAGCTCGGCGAGCTGCTCGTAGATGTGCGAGTCCTCCACGCCCTCGGCCACCGCCGCGAGCCCGAGGTTGTGCGCGAGGTCGAGCGTCGAGCGCACGATCGTCTCGCTGTCGCCGTCGCCCGCGGCCATCGCGGTGATGAACGACTTGTCGATCTTCAGCGAGCTGACCGGCAGCCGCTGGAGGTAGGCGAGGGACGAGTAGCCGGTGCCGAAGTCGTCCACCGTCAGCTCGAAGCCAAGGTCGCGCAGGCTGGTGCAGATGCGGAAGCTGCGCTCGGGGTCCGACATGATCATGCTCTCGGTGATCTCGAGCTCGAGCGCGTCGAACTTCAGGTTCGGGCTCTTGTGGATCAGCTTGCGCAGGTCGCCCGGCAGCGCCGAGTCGAGCAGGTTGCGCATCGAGAGGTTCACCGCGACGTTGATGTCGAAGCCCGCCGCGCGCCAGCCGCTGCAGTCGCGTAGGGCCATCTCGACGATGTAGAGGGTGAAGCGGCGCAGCAGGCTCGACTGCTCGAGCAACGGGATGAACTCGTCCGGGGCGAGCAGGCCGCCGCGCGGGTGCTGCCAGCGGACGAGCGCCTCGACGCCCTTCACCATCCCGGTCGCGAGCTCGATCTTCGGCTGGTAGTACAGGACGAGCTCGCCGTGGTCGAGCGCGCTGCGCAGCTCGCCGATGAGCGCGAGGCGCTTGCCGCCGTCGCCCGGGTCGGTGCCGTGTGTGAAGAACGTGTAGCCGCTGAGCGACTCCTTGCCGAGGTACATCGCCACGTCCGCCGCCCGCAGCAGCTTCGCCACACGGTCGCCGTGGTCGGGGAAGAGCGCGATGCCGATGCTCGCGTCGACGTCGAGCGCGAGGCCCGCGGCCACGAACGGCTCCTCGAGCGACTTGAGGATCCTCTGCGCCACGAGCGCCACCTGGCTCTCGTCACTTACGGACGGCAGCAGGATCGCGAACTCGTCGCCGCCGAGGCGGGCCACGGTCTCTGAGTCGCGCAGCACCTTGCGCAGGCGCGACGCGAGCTGCTGCAGAACGCGGTCCCCGGTGTGGTGGCCGAGCGTGTCGTTGATCTCCTTGAAGCGGTTGAGGTCCATGAGCATCAGCGCGACCTTCTTCTTGGTGCGCTTCGAGTCGACGATCGCGGCGTGGACCAGGTGGTGGAGCTGCTCGCGGTTGGGCAGCGAGGTGAGCGGGTCGCGGCGGGCGCGCTGCTCACGCTCCACGAGCTCCTTCGCGATGCCGGCGGCGGCTCTGTGCGCGAGCAGCAGCGAGGCCAGGTAGAGCAGCCCCAGGCAGCCGAAGAGGGTGAGGTCGAGTCGCCTGAGCGCCGTGCTGGCGCTCGCCATCACGCGGTTGTAGGGAACCGCCGCCTCGATGAGCCCGATGCCGCCGGGGCCGGGCGCGAGCCGCAGCGGGAGGCGGAAGTTGAGCATGCGCCCGGCGTCCGGGTTGGCCCCGGGCGCGGTCACCGAGATGCTGCGCGGACCGGCGATCGTCACGCGGGCGGCGGTCGTCGGCCCGTAGCCGGACGCCAGCGCTTCCTTCACGATGCGCTTCAGGTGGCCACGCGGATCGCGCGCGAAGTGCTCGTCGCCGGCCACCGAACTCTGGATCCGGAAGCTGAGTTGCTGGGCCGCCTGGTGCGCGTCGCCGACCGCGCGGTCGCGGATCACCGTCGCCGCGAAGTGGCGCATGGCGAAGCCGACGAGCACCGTCACGACGAGTGCGGACACGCCAAAGGTGAGCAGAAGACTGCCCCTGTGTGGGACCAGGCGCTTCAAGGTCACCTGGTTGTGTCGGTCGATGGGGGACCACCCTTGAGTGGTCCAGGAACGCCGTCAGTTGGCGGACGTCACTCAAATGGGTGACTTTGTCGGGACCCCGGGCGTCGTCTGACGGGGCGCCGCCCGTAGAGTGCGGCCGGCATGCCTGGTCCGATCATGCTCGACGGCGCGACGCTCACTCCGGACGCCGTGGCCAAGATCGCCCGCGAAGGGGCCGCCGTCGAGCTCAGCCAGGAGGCTCGGGCGCGCAACGACGCCGCTCGCGAAGCGGCCGACGCGGTGCTGGCCCGTGGCGACGAGCTCTACGGGGTGACCACGGGCGTCGGCCCGCTGCGCGGGTACCGGCTCGACGAGGACGCGCGCGTGAACCACCAGCTGCGGCTGCTGCGCAGCCACGCATGCGGCGCCGGGCGGCCGCTGCGCGCCGAGCGCGTGCGGGCCGCGATGGCCACGCGCGCGAACCAGCTCGGTGCAGGCGGCGCCGGGATCGCGCCCGAGCTGCTCGACGCGCTCGTGGCAGCTTTGAACACGGACTTCCTGCCCTTCACGCGGGAGCTCGGCTCGCTCGGCACCGGCGACCTCACCACGTTGTCGGACATCGCGTTGTGCCTGCTCGGCGAGGGGCGGGTCTGGCTCGGCGACGAGCTGGCCGACGCCTCCGACGCCCTGCGCTCCGCGGGCATC
>DATBKS010000091.1:0-7059 GCA_036555755.1 Thermoleophilaceae bacterium | reverse complement strand
CCCGGCGACCTCGTGGTGGTCATGCAGGCTCCGCCGCCAAAGAAGCTGACGCTGCTCCACACGGCTGCGGCCGGCCCGGAAATCGGCGCCGGCGTTATCCGCTCCGGCACGACGCGCCGCGACGGCTACATCGCCGCGCCCGACATCTCCGCCACCGTCCTCCACACCCTCGGTCTCAAGGTGCCGAAGAAGATGCAGGGCGAGCAGATCGAGTCGCGCAGCGGACACGGCGCCGACTACGTGAACGACCTGAAGGCGCGACTCGACGCGATCCTGCCGCACCGCGATGAGACGGTGCGGATCGTGCTGATCTGCTGGGCGGCGGGAACGTTCCTGCTCTGGCTGGCCCGCCGACGGGAGGGGCTGCGCACCGCGATGCGGATCCTGCTGCTCGCCGGCATCTGGATCCCGGCGCTGTGCCTGCTCACCGCGGCGCTCGAGCCGTCGGGGCTTGCGGAGGGGTTGATCATTGCGCTCGGCTCGCTCGGCCTCGGGTCGCTCACCGACATGCTTCTGCCCTGGCCGGCGGCGCCGTTTCTCCCGGCGGCGGTGAGCTTCGGCGCCTACACCATCGACCTCGCGCTGAACTCGCACCTGACCGGGCTCGCGATCACCGGTCCGAACCCCAAGGGCGGCGCGCGCTTCTTCGGCGTGGGCAACGAGCTGGAGATCATCCTGTCGCTCACGGTGCTGATCGGAACGGGAGCGGGGCTGACGCTGCTGCCCGAGCGCTCGGCGCCGCGGGCATTCGCCGTGGCGGCGCTGGTGGCCGCCGTGATCATCGGCGCAGGCCGGCTCGGCGCGGACGTGGGTGGGGTGATCACGCTCGGCGCGGGCGGCGCGGCGGCCGTGGTGATGTCGCTGCCACGCGGGCCCACTCCACGGACCATCGCGCTCGCGGTGCTCGTGCCCGTGCTCGCGGTGGGGGCGCTCGTGCTCCTCGACCTCGCCATCGGCGGCGGCGCTCACCTCACGCGCACGCTGTCGAGCTCGAGCGGCCCAGGGGACTTCGGCAAGGTGCTGGTGCGTCGCTGGCGGCTGTCGGCAGCCGGCCTCACGCGCGGCTCGACGCCGTTCACCGTCGGAATCTGCATCGTGTTGCTGATCGTGGGCGCAGTGAAGCGCCGCGAGCTGCTCAGTCCGCTCTCCGATGCCCGCTATCGACCGTTCAGGGCGGCGCTTTTCGGGGGCTGGTTTGCCACCGTGATCGGGGCCCTGGCGAACGATTCCGGGCCCATGATCGTGATGATCGGCACACTCTCCTTGCTGCTGACAGTGGCTTATGTGCGAGTGGGCACTCGTTCACACGCGCCTCCGGAAGCTGGGCTAACATCGCAAACGTGCGCGTAGCCCTCGTTTCCCCTTATTCGTTCACGTATCCGGGAGGCGTCGGAAGGCACGTCGAGGCCCTCGCGAGCGAGCTGCTCGAGAACGGCCACGATGTGCGGCTTTTGGCGCCGTACGACCCGGATGACCGGGCCGCGCGGCTGATGCACAAGGGGGCGCGCCCGCAGCATCGCGAGACGCCTGACTATCTGGTCCCGCTGGGTCGGACCGTCGGCCTGCCGATGAATGGCGCCGTGTCCAACCTCGCCGTCTTCCCGGAGGCGCTGTCGAGGTTGAGCCACACGCTGCGGCGCGAGCACTTCGACGTCGTGCACGTGCACGAGCCCAACGCGCCCGTGGTCAGCTGGATGGCCACGGAGTGGGCGCGCCAGCCGCTCGTCGCCACCTTCCATGCCTATTCCACGAGCAAGCTGGCGAACAACATCGCGGTCGGCCTTGGCGCGCGCCGCATCTACAACAAGCTTCATGTCCGGATCGCCGTGTCCGAGGCCGCGCGCTGGACGGCGCGCCGCTTCTACGGCGGCGAGTACCGGATCATCCCGAACGGCGTCGACCTGTCCGCCGCGCTCGACGGGCCCAAGCCCGCCCGCGGCGAGGACCTCACGCTGCTCTTCCTCGGCCGCGCCGAGGAGCGCAAGGGACTGCCGGTGCTGCTGCGCGCGTTCGAGGCGCTGCGCGGAGCCGGCGTTCCGGCACGGCTCGTCGTGGCCGGGGCCACCGAGGAGGAGGTCGAGCCCTTCCTGCTCGAGACCGAGGGCATCGAGGTTGCCGGCCGGGTGAGCGAAGAGCGCAAGTGGCAGCTTCTGCACGAGGCCGACGTCCTCTGCGCCCCGTCGCTCGGCGGCGAGAGCTTTGGCATGGTGCTGACGGAGGCGTTCGCGTCCGGCACACCGGTCGTGGCCTCCGACATCGCGGGCTATCGCGATGTTGTTCGCAACGGCGTCGACGGTGTGCTCGTCCAGGTGGCCGAGCCCGTCGAGCTCGGCGAGGCGCTCCACGCTCTGGCTGAGGATCCCGGCCGGCTCGAGCGCATGTCCGCCGCCGCCCGCGAGCGTGCCGGGCGCTTCGCCTGGCCGCACGTGGCGAGCGAGGTCGAGAGCGCATACGCCGACGCCATCGAGATGCCCGAGCCCGAAGGCGCCCGACAGCGCCTGGCGGTGCGCGCCGGCGTGGCGCCGGCACCGCCGGGTCCGCGGCATCCCGCGCGCCGGCTGCCCTCGCTCGAGCCCGAGACGCCCGCGGTGTCGCGCCGCCGCATCCCGCCGGTCGTCCGCAAGGTCGCGGGCATCGTGGCGGTCGCCGCCGGCGCCGGCCTCGGCTGGATGGCTCTTCAGCGGATCGGCATCAATCACATCGGCGACGCGCTGCTCGCCGCCACTCCCACCTGGGTGCTGCTGGCCTTCGGCCTGATGTGCGCTTCGATGCTGCTGCGCGCCGAGTCCTGGCACGCGGTGCTGCGTTCGGCCCTGCCGGGCGTGCGCGTCCGTCGCCGCGATGCCGCGCGGGGCGTGATGATCGGAGTGTTGATGTCCGCCACGCTGCCCGCCCGCCTGGGCGAGCCCTCTCGTGCGCTGATCGTGTCGCGGCGGCTCGGCCGCGTGCGCGAACGGCTGCCGATCGTGCTGGGCACGGTCGTCTCGCAGACCCTGCTGAACCTGGTCGCGCTCGTTGTCCTCGGCACGATCATGTTCTCCACCGTCGGGCTCTTCCACGGGCACGAGAAGGCGCTGATCATCGGCTCGGCCGCACCGGTGTCGATGCTGCTGCTCGTGCTGCTGCTGCCCGCCCTGCTGCGGCGCGGCAAGCCGTCGCGCTTCATCCGCGTGCGGCGCGCGCTCGCGATCGTCCGCAGCGCGATGGAGCAGGTCCGCGCCGGACTTCAGGTCTTCCGTCATCCCAAGCTCGGCTCCTGGGCGGCGTTCAACCAGCTGGCTGCCTGGGCGCTGCAGGCCACGGCCTGTTACGTGCTGCTGATCGCGCTCGGGCTCGACCACCGGGCGAGCTTCGGCGCGGCCGCCGCCGTGCTGTTCGCGGTCAACGTGACCGCCGTGCTGCCGGCCACGCCGTCGAACCTGGGCGTGTTCCAGGCCGCCTGCGTGGCGGTGCTCTCCGCGTACGGCGTGAGTCACGCGGACGCGCTCGCCTACGGAATCATCCTGCAGGCCGTCGAGATTGCCACCGCGGTGACCATGGGCATGCCGGCCCTCCTGCGCGAGGGAATGTCGTGGAAGGACATGCGCCTCCGCGCGCTCCACACCGCACCTGTCGAGCTGCAGGTCTCGAGCCGCCGCACCAAGCAGCGCGCGACGGCCGAAGTGGACGCTTCCTAACGCCGGTTACTGAGTCGTAGCTGAGGCCTCGGCCTGGGCCGGCGTCTCGTCGGGCGCCCCGGCCCGCGGCGGGATGCGGCCTGAGCGCATGCCGAAGTAGGAGGCCTGCGGGTGGTGCGCCACGATCGCGACCGTGGACTGCTCCGGCTCGACCGCGAAGCCGTGTGACAAAGACAGCCCGATGTTCTCGGCGCCGAGCATCTTGAACACCGGCACGTGCTGCTCCTGCTCGGGGCACGCCGGGTAGCCCCACGAGTAGCGGCGGCCCTGGTCCTCGCCGAGGCCGAGCTCCGAGCGCACGCGCTCATGCAGCCACTCCGCGATGCCCTCGGCTGACTGAACGCCAAGCCCGTGGACGAAGAGCTGCTCCGCGAACTCGCCGTCGGCCTCGAGGCGCTCGCACAGCTTGGTCACTTCGGGGCCGACCGTGACGGCCTGCAACACGCACACGTCGCGCTCACCCGACTCGATCGGGCGCCAGTAGTCGGACAGGCAGAGGCGGTCATGCGCGGGCTGGCGCGGGAACTCGAGCCGCTCGATCTCGCGCGACGGGTCCTCCGGGTCGAAGAACACGAGCTCGTCGCCGTCGGCATTCACGGGGAAGTAGCCGTAGACGGCGCGCGGCTTCAGGTAGTCCTGCTCGCGCCACATGCGCTCAAGTCGCGGCTTGAAGTCGTCGGCGAGCAGCCGCTCCCACTCCTCACCCTTCACGCCCTTGCCGCCCCAGTGCAGCTTGAACAGCACATGCGTGTCGAGCAGCGGGAAGACCTCCTCGAGGTCGACCTCCACCTCGCGCACGCCCCAGAACGGCGGCTCGGGAATGGCCACGTCGGTGCGGACCGCCGAGCGCGACGGCGCGTCGGGCGCCGGTCCTTCCTCGACCTTCTCCGGCTTCTCGCGCAGCTCCTTCGCCTCGCGGCGGATGCGCTCGACCAGCTCGCCCCGTGAGCCCTGGTCGATCAGGGTGTCCATCACCGACAGTCCCTGGAACGCGTCCTTGCAGTAGAAGACGCCGGGCTCGTAGACGTCGTCCGAGTCGAGCCCGCCGGGGTAGAGGATGCGCCGGCCGAAGTCGCGGTTGATCGCGGCGCCGCCCACCAGCACCGGGTACTGCAGCCCGCGCTCGTGCAGCTCCGACACGCAGATCGGCATCTGCTTGGAGGTCGAGACAAGCAGCGCGGACAGCCCGATGGCCGTGGCGTTGTGCTCCTCGGCGGCGTCGATGATCTGCGACACCGGCACCTGCTTGCCGAGGTCGACCACCGTGTAGCCGTTGTTAGTGAGGATGGTGTTGACGAGCGACTTGCCGATGTCGTGCACGTCGCCGAACACGGTCGCGATCACGACGGTGCCCTTGGTGTAGCCCTCGATCTTGTCGAGGTACTTCTCGAGCTGAGCCACCGCGCGCTTCATCACCTCGGCGGACTGAAGGACGAACGGCAGGATCAGCTCGCCGGCGCCGAACTTGTCGCCCACCTCCTTCATGGCGGGCAGCAGCACGTCGTTGAGCGTCGGGACGGCGCCGATCTTGTCCACGGACGCGTCGATCTGCGCCTCCACGCCGTCCTTCTTGCGCCGCAGGATGTGCCAATGGAGCGCCTCCTCGGGCTCCATGTCCGCGGTGGGATCGGCCTCGTCCTCGGTCGCCTGCTCGCCCTTCGCCTCGAAGTGGGCGATGAAGCGCTCGAGCGCATCCTCGCGGCGGTTGAACACGAGGTCGTCGGCCAGCTCGCGCTCGTTGTCCGGGATCTCGGCGTAGGGCGTGACGTCCTGCGGGTGCACCATCGCGAGGTCGAGTCCGGCCTCGACCGCGTGGTGGAGGAAGACGGAGTTCAAGACAGCGCGGGCGACCGGCGACACGCCGAACGACACGTTCGACACGCCGAGCGACGTCTTCACCCCGGGCAGCTCCTGCTTGATCAGCCGGATGCCCTCGATCGTCTCGACGGCGGACGGCTTCCACTCGTCGTCGCCGGTCGTGAGGGTGAAGGTGAGCGGATCGAAGATCAGCGCCTCGGGCGCCATGCCGTGCTCGTCGACGACCAGCCCGTGGATGCGCTGCGCGATCTCGAGCTTGCGCTCGCGCGTCTTGCCCATCCCCTCCTCGTCGATCGTCAGGGCGATGATCGCCGCGCCGTGCGATTTCGTCAGCGGCACGACCTTGTCGAGCTTGTCGCGCCCGGCCTCGAGGTTGATCGAGTTGACGATCGCGCGGCCCGGGATCTGCTCGAGCGCGGCCTGCAGCACGTGCGGCTCCGTGGAGTCCACCTGGATCGGGGCGTCCACCTGTAGGGAGATCCGCTTGACGAGCTGGCGCATCTGCTCGTCCTCGTCCTGGCGCTCGGTGAGCGCCACGCAGACGTCGAGCACGTGCGCGCCGCCCTCCACCTGGTTCTCGGCGATCTGGAGCAGCCCGTCGTAGTCGTCGTCGAGCAGCATCTGCTTGGCGCGTCGCGAGCCCTGGGAGTTCACGCGCTCGCCGACGATCGTCGGGCGCGGCTCCTGCGCCACCAGCGTCGCGCCCATCATCGAAGACACCTGCGGTGGCAGCGAGGCCTCGGGGCGCGGCCCGGTGGGGGCGCGGCCCTTCACGCGGTCCGCGAGAGCCTCGATGTGCTCGGGCTTGGTGCCGCAGCAGCCGCCCACAATCGACACGCCATAGCGCTCCACGTACTCCTGCAGTGCCTCGGCCAGCGGCTCGGGCTTCTCGGGGAAGATCGTCTCGCCGTTCGGTCCCTGCAGCGGCAGGCCGGCGTTGGGGATGCAGTGCACTGGCACGGGGGAGTGCTCGCCGAGGAAGCGGATCGCGTCGCGCATGTCCTCGGGGCCGGTCGAGCAGTTGAGCCCGATGGCCTGCACGTCGAGCGAGGTGAGGGTGGTGAGCACCGAGGCGATGTCGGTGCCGAGCAGCATCTTGCCGCCGTTCGGCAGCAGCGAGACCGACGCCTGGATCGGCACGCTGCGGCCGACGTTCTTGAACGCCTCGCGCGTGCCGAAGATCGCAGCCTTGACCTCGAGGATGTCCTGGGCGGTCTCGATGATGATCAGGTCGGCGCCGCCCTCGACGAGCCCGCGTGCCTGCTCCTCGAACACCTCGACGAGCTGGCCGAACGTGATGTTGCCGAGCGTCGGATCGTCCGAGGCGGGGAGGAAGCCGGTCGGGCCGATCGAGCCCGCCACGAAGTACTCCTCGCCGGCGGCGGCGCGGGCGAGCTCGGCGGCCTTGCGGTTGATCTCGAGTGTGTGGTCCGCGAGACCCCACTCGCCGAGCTTCAGCCGCGAGGCCTGGAAGGTGTCCGTCTCGAGCACCTCGGCGCCCGCGGCGAGCATCGACTCGTGCACGCCCTGGATCACGTCCGGGCGGTTGAGCACGAGCGCCTCG
>DATBKS010000090.1:0-4170 GCA_036555755.1 Thermoleophilaceae bacterium | reverse complement strand
GGACCTTGGAGCGAACTCGCCCCGGGCGAAGCGGAGCTCGTCAGCTTCGTCACTCCCAAGACCCTGAAGCAGAGCTCTAGCGATGGCTGACGAGGACGTGGAGGTAGTCCGCCGCGCCTACGAGGCGTACTCGAAGGGGGGAGCTGGTGGCCGCCGGAGCCGCCTACAGCGAGGACACCGTTTGGGACGTCACCCGGTTCCGGCCCGATGAAGGCGTCCACCGTGGGCTGGTCGAGCTCACCAGGTACATCGTCAGCTGGCTTGGCACCTGGACGGACCACTCGTTCACCGTCGAGAGCCTCGTGGATGCCGGAGCTGTGGTCGTGTACCGCAATCCGGAAGACGCATTCGCCGCCGCGGGCGTTCCCCAGTAGTCGAATCGGAAGGGCCCGGCGAACCTACCCCTGGTCGGCTGTGAAGATGTCTCTCGGCAGGTCTTGCTGGTCGGTCGCTGCCAGCTTTCTGGCGGCCTTCTTGGCTTCCTTCTCCTGCCGGCGCTCGAGGAGCCGGCGCTCACGGTTGAGCTTTGACATCGTGGTCTTCCTCTTGCCGCTCGAGGCCACAGGCCTAGAGCACCTGGACGTTCGCCGCCGCCGGCCCCTTGGGCCCCTGCTCAGCGTCGTAGCTCACTTTCGCGCCCTCGGCGAGCGACTTGAAGCCGCTGCCCTGGATCGCTGTGTGGTGCACGAACAGGTCCTTGCCGCTGTCATCGGGCGTGATGAATCCGAAGCCCTTGTCGTCGTTGAACCACTTCACAGTTCCTGTTGCCATCTTCCCCTCCGGGGTATGTGCACGGCGAAACGCGGAGGGTGCTTAGAGGCAACAACTGCTGAGACGCGGGGCACGGCTCTGGTCGGTAAATCCGACCCGTGGGGCGAGTCTAGCCGCTCACCGGCGCTCGGCTAACTTTCTGCTTCCCCGGCGTGTGCCCGCGAAGAGTGTTCGTAGCTTTTCCGGGGTGACCTTTCATCGAATCGCCGGAGACTTCTGTGCGGGACGTGCGAGCGGGCCGCAGGAAGGACCGATCGAATGCTCTACGCACCGGACCGTCAGCCGGACGCCATCAGCCGATGCTTCCGCTGAGGCGCAGGCGGCCGGCGCCGCCAGGCGCGCACTCGAGATGCTGTCGTGGAAGCTCGACCCCGCCCAGTTCCATGTCGCGGCGCTGCTGACCACTGAGCTGATCGCCAACAGCGCCGAGCATGCGCCCGCCGGTGCAAGCGGCAGCATCCGTCTTGAGGTCGGTCTGAGTGATGAGTGCCTGCGCGTCGAGGTCGGCGACGAGGGGCCGGGTTTCGTCCCCGCACCGCGGCATCCGGGCGCACCACTCGATTCGCACTGGGGCTTTTACCTGGTTGACGAACTCGCCGATCGCTGGGGCGTCGTGGCCGAACCCCAAACGCTTGTCTGGTTCGAGCTCGACGCTGCGACGGCTGCTGTGATCCCGTGACTTAACGCGCGCGGGTAGAGTGCTCTCCAGCTAAGGGACTCGGCGCGGGGCAGAACGCTGCACTGGCGTTGGGGACCAGAGGGAGGTGCAATGCCTACGTCCGTCGCTGGGCGATCCGCGATCCTCGGGACGGACGGCGTGGCTTGGAGTGAGCTCCTGGCTCCGTACGCCCGCCCCCGGCTCGCTCGCGGGCTGCTCGATCTCGCCACCTCTGTGGTGCCGTATCTGGCGCTCATGGTGCTCATGTACCGATTGCTGGATGTCTCGTACCTGCTGGTGCTGGCGCTTGCGGTACTCGCGGCGGGCTTTCTGGTGCGCGTGTTCATCATGTTTCACGACTGCACCCACGCTTCGCTGCTGCCCGGCAGGCGGGCGAATGCCTGGCTGGGCGGTGTGCTCGGGCTGTTCGTCTTTGCCCCATTTCTTCGCTGGAAGCACGATCACGCCGTCCATCACGCCACCTCCGGGGATCTGGACCGGCGCGGCACCGGCGACGTGCGCACGCTCACCGTCAACGAGTACAAAGCACTACCGCCGCGGGCGCGGATGGGCTACCGCGTGCTTCGGAATCCGCTCGTGATGTTCGGCCTCGGACCGATCGTGGCGATGCTGGTCGGCCCACGCCTCGTCGCGCGTGGAGCGCGCCCACGCATGCGACGCAGCGTGCTTCGGACCGACTTGGCGCTCGCCGTTGTGATCGGCGCGCTCTGCTGGGCGGTCGGCTGGCGCCAGTTCCTGCTGGTGGAGGGGCCCACCGCTCTGCTCGCCGGCTCGGTGGGGATCTGGCTGTTCTATGTCCAGCATCAGTTCGAGGCCGCGTACTGGGAGGGGGCCGAGGAGTGGACCTACGCGGAGGCTGCGTTGCGGGGGAGCTCCTTCCTGCGCCTCCCGAAAGTGCTCCAGTTCTTCACGGGCAACATCGGTCTTCACCACGTGCATCACCTCAACGCACGGATCCCCAACTACAACCTCCAGCGCGCCCACGACGAGAACCCCGTGCTCCATCGGGTGCCCACGCTGTCCCTTGGGGACGGCTTGCGAGCAGTGCGATTCAAGCTCTGGGACGAGCGGGACGGGCGCCTGGTCACCTTCGCGCAGGCTCGGACATCACCGCCGCCGTCTCCGGCGTCGGGACTTGCTGCTTCTCCAGCACGAAGCGAAAGTGGTCCATAAGCTCACGCTCGAAGCAGACCTTGTTGGCGCTCACCCCTGAGGTGAAGGCGAGTCGAAAGTCGGCATTCGTGAGCCAGCGCGGGATGAGCTGAGCCTTGAGCAACGTCTTCTTCAGGCTGCGCGCACCGGTACGCAGACCCCACTGGCGGATCGTCTCGATGTAGTCGAGCCGGCCGCTGACGCTCGAGACGAGTCGGAAGTGTGGCGCGGCGCAGTCGATCACCTGCTGCTCGCCGAGCGGCAGCCACGAGCCAGGGAACTGCCGCCCCATCAGGGCCAGGTACCAGGCGTCCGAGTCGCGCGGGGCGTCGATGTCCACCTCCTCGAGCGGAATCATGTTGCGACCGAACACCATCGTCTGCAGGTAGAAGCGACCGCCGTCCGGGAGCGCGCTCGCCACCCGCTCGAAGAAGCCGCGATAGATCTCCTCCTGGCGTCCGGCGCTGTGGTCCTCCGGGGAGCAGAAGTGCTCGAACGCGCCCAGGCTGGCGACGGCGTCGAACGGGCCGTAGGTCTCGCCCGTCACGCGCCGGGCGTCCTGTAGGTGGACGTCGAGACCGTGCCGACGGCAGGCCGCCAGCTGCGCCGATGACAGCGTTACACCGACGCCGGTGCCGCCGCGCCTGCGGACGTAGTCGAGCAGTGGACCCCAGCCGCAGCCGAGGTCGAGCACGCGTCGACCGGCGTCGATCCCGATCTGCTCAGCGACGTAGTCGTGCTTGCGCGCCTGAGCCTGCTCGAGCGTGAGCGAGAAATCGCCGTCGTACTTGGCACCGCTGAAGTCGGCAAGTTCGCCGAGGCTCAGCCTGAAGATGCGGTCGGTCAGCGTGTAGCTGAACTCGATGTCGCCGCGCTCGGCCATCGTCCCCGCAACGAATAGCAGAGCCTTGGGTCAAACGGAGGGGGCCGACAGAAGCCGGCCCCCTCGCAACTACGAATCGCAACTAACGACCCGTCGCTACCCCACGATGATCTTCGCCTGCATCCACGGGTGGATGGCGCAGAGGAAGTAGAGCGTGGTGCCCTTCTTCGCGGTGACCTTCATGGTGATCGACTCGCCCTTCTTGCCCGGGCCGGTGAGGCCGGAGTCGCCGGGGCGATCGATGTCGGCGGGCGTGTTCGTGCCGACGCCGTTGTCCACGTACTGGAACTGCGGCTGGGCGTTGGGGTCGTTGGGGTCGGTGATGCCGAACTCCTGCGCGATCTTTCCGCAGATCTTGCAGTTGTTCACCTGAGCCGCCGTCCGCGGCAGCTGGTTCTTCTTGACCACCGAGACGGTGTGCGGACCTTCGGTCGCCACGGTGTTGACGACCTTGATCGTCCCGCCGGAACGCACGTGGTACACGTCCTTGTCCCAGCGGAGCCCGTCCTGGATGTACCGGTTGGGCTTCATCTTCAGCTTCTGGCTGACCTTGATCGTGGTCTTCGCCGGGGCGGCACCCTTCTTCGCCACGGCTACGCCAGATACGCCCAGCGCCACGCTGAGCGTCACCGCACCCGCAATCAACTTGCGATTACGCATGAACTTCCTTTCTGCGCCGGTGGGC
>DATBKS010000089.1:0-5969 GCA_036555755.1 Thermoleophilaceae bacterium | reverse complement strand
TCTACTGCGACTACTGGTTCCTCACCGCCTGGTACAACAAGATCCGCGAGTTCGGGTCGCTGCTGGCCGTGCACGGCTACCTGGAGGACGCCGAGGACGTCTTCCAGCTCAACCGCCACGAGGTCATGCAGGCGCTGGAGGAGTGCGTGCTGCACTGGGCGTCCGGCGGGCTGCCGCTGGGGCCGACGCACTGGCCGCCGATCGTCGCCCGCCGCAAGGCGCTGCTGGCCAAGCTGGCCGAGTGGACGCCGCCGCCCGCGCTGGGCACGATGCCCGAGGCGGCCAACGACCCGATCACCGTGATGCTGTGGGGCATCACGCCCGAGCGCCTGCAGGAGTGGGCGCGGGCGCAGGACGGCGGCGCGGAGATCCACGGCTCGGCCGCCGCGCAGGGCGTGGTGGAAGGCCCGGCGCGGGTGATCCGCAGCGTCAGCCAACTCAGCGACGTACGCGACGGCGAGGTGCTGGTGTGCGGCAGCACGTCGCCGGCCTGGGCGCCGATCTTCAGCCGCATCGTGGCCACGGTCACCGACATCGGCGGCGTGATGTCGCACGCGGCCATCGTGTGCCGCGAGTACGGGATGCCCGCGGTGGTGGGCACCGGCCGCGCGACGTCGATGATCCGCACCGGACAGAACATCCGCGTGGACGGTACGGCGGGGACGGTCTCGATCCTCGACGGCGGCTCCGCCTGAGGCTGGACGCGTGGGCGCCGAGCTCATCCGCCCGCTCGCGGAGCTGCGCTCGGCCGACGCCGCGCTGTTCGGCGGCAAGAGCTCCACGCTCGGCGAGCTGATTGCGGCGGGGATCCCGGTGCCGCCCGGCTTCGCGCTGTCGTGCGAGGCGTTCCGCCTGTTCGTGTCCGAGGCCGGGCTCGAGGGCGCGATCGCCTCGGCGCTGTCGCGCGCCTCGTCCGGTGACGTGCACGCCGTCAACGCCGCCTCGCACGCGATCAGCGAGGAGATGCGCTCGGCTCCGATGCCCGACGCCGTGCGCGACGAGGTGGCTCGGCATTACGAGTCGTTCGACGACGCGCCGATGGCCGTGCGCTCGAGCGCGCTGGGCGAGGACAGCCAGGAGGCCACCTTCGCCGGCCAGCAGGAGACCTACCTGTGGGTGCGCGGGGCGGAGCACGTGTGCGATGCGGTGCGCGACTGCTGGGTGAGTCTCTACAGTCCGCCGGCGATCTCGTATCGCGCGCGCCTGGGCGACGCCGCCGAGGAGCCCGCCATGGGGGTGACCGTGCAGCTGATGGTCGACTCCGAGGTGTCCGGCGTGATGTTCACCTGCAACCCGGTGAGCGGCGACCCGAGCATGGTGGCCGTCAACGCGAGCTGGGGACTCGGCCTCGCAGTGGTGGGCGGCGAGGTGACGCCCGACGACTACCTGGTCAGCAAGGTCACGCGCGAGCTGGTGCGCGAGAAGGTGAGCGACAAGGCGGTCGAGTACGTGCCGGGCAAGGCCGGGACGGTTCGCAAGGAGGTGCCGGAGGAGCGTCGTAGCGCGCCATGCCTGGACGAGCCGGCGCTCGAGGCGCTGGTGGAGGTGGCGAAGCGGGTGGAGCGCTACTTCGGCTCACGCCAGGACATCGAGTGGGCGATCGCCCGGGACGCCGAGCTGCCCGACAGCCTCTTCGTCGTCCAGTCTCGCCCGGTCACCGGTCTCGCTAAGCCCAAGGCCGACGAGTCCAAGCCGGCTTCCGCGATGTCACTGCTGATGAGCACCTTCGGGGCGGAGAAGAAGCAGTAATGGCGCTGAGCGACGAAGACGTCAAGGAGATCCTGCGGCTCATCGACGAGTCGGACCTCGACGAGCTGTTGATCGAGACCGACGGCTTCAAGCTGCACGTGCTGAGGAACAGTTCCCAGCTCCCAGTTCCCAGTTCCCAGCCGCAGCCCGCAGAGCCTGCCAACCGCCAACCGCCAACTGCGAACGGCGCCACCATTGATGCACCGATGCTTGGGACGTTCTACCGCGCCGAGGCCCCCGGCGCCGCCCCGTTCGTCGATGTCGGCGCCACCGTGGAGCCCGACACCATCGTTTGCCTGATCGAGGTTATGAAGATGATGAACTCGATCCCCGCCGGGGTGGCGGGCACGATCGTCGAGGTCTGCGCGGACAACGCCGCGCTCGTGGAGTACGGGCAGCCGCTGTTCCGGGTCGAGCCCGCTTGATGGCGCTCGCGCGGGTGTTCATCGCCAACCGCGGCGAGATCGCCGTGCGCATCGTGCACGCCTGCCGTGAGCTGGGACTCGAGTGCGTGGTCGGCGCGTCGGAGGTGGACATGGAGGGGCTCGCCGCCGAGCTGGCCGACCGCGTGGTGTGCATCGGCCCGGCGCCCGCGAGCGAGAGCTACCTGCGCCCTGAGCTCGTCGTACAAGCCGCGATGGGAACCGGCTGCGACGCCATCCATCCCGGCTACGGCTTCCTCGCCGAGAACCCGAAGCTGTCGGCGCTCGCGAGCGAGAACGGGGTCAGGTTCGTCGGCCCGCCGCCCGAGGTGATCGAGCTGGCGGGCGACAAGCTGCGCGCCCGCGAGGCGGCCTTGCAAGCTGGGCTGCCGCTCGTCCCCGGCCGCCAGGTGGCGACGCTGCAGGAGGCCGAGTCCTTCGCGAGTGAATCCGGCTATCCGGTCCTGCTCAAGGCGGCTGGCGGTGGCGGCGGCCGCGGGATCAAGCTGGCCCACAGCGCGGACGAGCTGCGCTCGCTGTTCGGCGTCGCGGTGGCCGAGGCGCGCTCTGCGTTCGGCGACGAGCGTCTGTACGTGGAGCGCTTCGTGGCCGACGCCCGCCACGTCGAGGTGCAGGTGGCGGCGGACTCTCAGGGCGCCGTCGTCCACCTCGGCGAGCGCGACTGCTCGGTGCAGCGCCGCTACCAGAAGCTGATCGAGGAGGCGCCCGCGCCGTTCCTCCCGGAAGCCACCCGCGACGCGCTCACCGACGCCGGCGTCACCTTCGCCCGAGCGATCGGTTACCGCAACCTCGGCACCGTCGAGTTCATCGTCGACGCCGCGAGCGGCGAGTTCTTCTTCCTCGAGATGAACTGCCGGATCCAGGTGGAGCACCCGGTCACCGAGGCGGTCACGGGCCGCGACCTGGTTGCGGAGCAGCTGCGGATCGCGGACGGCCAGCCGCTCAGCTTCACGCAGGACGAGGTGGCGTTCGACGGCCACGCGGTGGAGTGCCGGCTCGTGGCCGAGGACGCCTCGCGCGGCTTCGCGCCGAGCCCCGGCCGGCTCACGCGCTTCGCCGTGCCCGAGATCGACGGCCTGCGCGTGGACACACACTGCCGCGACCACACGTTGATCCCGCCCCACTACGACTCGCTGATGGCCAAGCTGATCGGCCACGGGCGCGACCGCGACGAGGCGATCGAGATCGTGCACGAGGCGCTCGAGCGGCTGGAGGCGGAGGGCGTCGAGACCAACCGCGGCCTGCTCGCCGCCGTGCTCGACCACCCAGACTTCGTTCACGGCCGCATCACCACCCGCTGGCTGGAGGAGGCGATCGTTTGATCGACATCGTTGACACGACCACCCGCGACGGCAATCAGAGCCTGTGGAGCGCCACCGGCCTCACGACACCCGACGTGCTGTCGATCGCGCCGACGATGGAGCGCGTCGGCTTCCACGCGCTCGACTTCACCTCGAGCACGCACATGGCGGTGTCGGTGCGCTTCCACAAGGAGGACCCGTGGGAGCGGATCCGCCTCGTCAGCGCCGCGATGCCGACGACGCTCCTCAACTTCATCACCACCGGCATGCGCTTCATCGCCTGGCAGCCGTGTGACGAGGACGTGATGCGGCTCGCATTCCGCTGCGTGGTGCGCAACGGCATCCGCCGCTTCCAGATCGCCGAGCCCTCGAACAACCCGGACGCCCTCAAGCGGCTCGCCCGGATGGCCAAGGACGAGGGGGTGGAGGAGGTCGTGATCGGCCTCACCTACTCGATCAGCGAGGTCCATACGCACGACTACTACGCAGAGCGCGCCGCGGCGATGGCGGATTGCCCGGACATGGACCGCCTTTACCTGAAGGACCCGGGCGGCCTGCTTACCGCCGACGCCGTGCGCGAGCTGGCGCCCTCGCTCCTGGCCGCCGCCGGCGAGCGCACGCTCGAGCTGCACAGCCACTGCACGATCGGCCTCGCGCCGTTCGTCTACATGGAGGGGCTGAAGGCCGGCTACCAGGTGCTGCACACCGCATGCGGGCCGCTCGGCAACGGCACCTCGCAGCCGACGGTCGAGTCCACGATCCGCAACCTCGAGGCCGAGGGCTACTCGCACGGGCTGGACATGGAGGCGGCGGCGCTCGTGTCGGAGCACTTCCGCAACCTCGCGCGCGAGAAGGGCCTGCCGCCTGGCGCGCCGCGCGAGTACGACGCCGCCTACTACCACCACCAGCTGCCCGGCGGGATGGTCACGACCACGCGCCGGATGCTCGAGGAGCTTGGCCGCGAGGAGCTGTTCGAGCAGGTGCTCGAGGAGGTCACGCGCGTGCGCGCGGAGATGGGCTACCCGATCCTCGTCACGCCGGTGTCGCAGTTCGTGGCGAGCCAGGCGGCGCGCAACGTGATCGACGGCGAGCGCTGGGCAAACGTCTCGGACGAGACGGTGCGCTACTTCCTCGGCCACTACGGCGAGCCGGCCGCGCTCGTCGACCCGGAGATCGCCGACAAGGTACTCGCCCGCCCACAGGCGGCGAAGCTGCGCGACGTGCAGCCCGTGTCGCTGGAGGGCGCGCGCCAACGCTTCGGGGATCGCATCTCAGATGAGGAGCTGCTCTTGCGTCTCACAATGCCGGAGGAGCAGGTGGGCGCGATGCTCGCTTCGCCACCGGCGACGGAGCGCTCGGCGGAGCCGAGTCGGCCCGGGCGCGACCCGCTCGTGCGGCTGCTGCGCGAGGTGGAGAGCCGCAAGGCGATCAACTACGTGCGCTTCGAGAAGGGCGACGACGTGGTGGTGTGGCGACGTGCGTCTTGACGACGTCCGCGGCTTCGTCTTCGACGTCGACGGCACGCTCGTGCACCGCGACGGCGCGACCTCGCACGTCGTCCCCGGCGCGATCGAGGTGCTCGAGCGGATCCGCGCCTCCGGCCGCCCCTTCGCGATCTTCACGAACGGCAGCCACGTAGCGCCGGCCAAGTTCGCTCAGGGCTTGCGCGACGTCGGCCTGCCCGTCGAGGACGACGAAATGCTCACCCCGCTCTGCAGCGTGCAGGCGTATCTCGAGCGCGGGCGCAAGGAGGCGAAGGTGCTGCCCTTCGTCACGGACTCGTCGCGCGAGTACCTCGCCGAGAGCGGCGTGAACCTCGTGGACTTCGACCACTCCGCCGAGGCCGACGCCGTCTTCGTCGCCCACATCGACCACGCCGACCTCCCCGAGCTCGAAAAGGCGGCCTTCGCGGTGATCGCCGGCGCTCGGCTGCTCACCGGCAGCTACGTGTCTGCGTACGCCGGCGCCAACGGCCCGATCCTCAGCCGCGGCGCGATGGTCACCGCCGCGATCTCGAAGGCCAGCGGAGCGCGGCCAACGATCGTCGGCAAGCCGTCAACGGCAGCCGTCCGTGAGATCCGCAAGCGCCTCGGCGTCCCGACCGACCAGATCGCCGTGATCGGCGACGACCTCTACATGGACGTCGCCCTCGGCCACCTCGGCGGCTCGAAAACCGTCCTCGTCCGCAGCGGCATCAGCGGCCAGATCGACCTGGATGGGGTTCCTGCAAAGCGGCGCCCGCACGCGACTGTTGATGACACGTCGCAGCTGTTGCGTTGGCTCTAGTTTCTAGTTCCTAGTTTCGGCGGACTGCGGACGGCGGACGACGGACTCGCGTATCTGACTACGGAGTGGTCAGATACGCACTCGTGATGCCGCCGTCCACGTTGAACTCGGTGCCCGTCACCCAGTCGCTCTCGTCGCTCGCCAGGTAGACGGCGGCGTTGGCAATGTCCGACGGCTCGCCGAAGCGGCC
>DATBKS010000088.1:0-2343 GCA_036555755.1 Thermoleophilaceae bacterium | reverse complement strand
GGCACCTACAAGGCCGGCGCGATCCTGCTCTCCATGTCCGTGCTGTACGGCGACGAGGGGATCGAGCATCGCCTGCGCGACTCGCAGGCCAAGGCACTCGTGACCGACTCGGCCAACCGCCACCGGATCCCCGACGGCCTATCCGAGGTGATCTTCGTCCTCGACGGCGCTTCGGAAGGAGGCGATGTGAACCTGGGCGAGGCCCTGGACAAGGCCTCGGACTCCTACGAGATGGTCGACACCGCCGCCGACGATCCCGCCCAGCTCTACTACTCCTCCGGCACCACCGGCATGGCGAAGGGCATCCTCCACGCGCACCGCTACCTGCTCGCGCACGAGGAGTTCGAGTTCTGCCACGACGTGCAGGAGAACGAGCTGTTCCACGGCTCTGGAGAGTGGGCGTGGGCCGCGGGCATCTGCCCGCTGCTCGGCCCGTGGCGCTACGGCGCGACGCAGTTCGTCTACGCGCGCAAGGGCGGCTTCGACCCCGAGGAGCAGCTGCGCCAGCTCTCGAAGCACGGCGTGGAGAACATGTTCACGACGCCGACCGCGCTGCGTGCGATGCGCGCTGTGTCCGATGCCGGCAAGCGCTACCCGCTCGATCGCATGCGCATCGTGTGCTCGGCCGGCGAGCCGCTGAACCCCGAGGTGATCAACTGGTTCCGCGAGCAGTTCGGCATCACGGTGCTCGACTACTACGGGCTGACGGAGAGCTATCCGCTGTGCGGGAACTACCCTACGGTGGAGGTGCGCGAGGGCTCGATGGGGTTGCCAGTGCCCGGCTGGGACGTGCAGATCCTCGACGAGGACGAGCAGCCGCTGCCCCCCGGCGAGCGCGGCGAGATCTGCATGCGCGCGCGCTCGAACCCGCATTACCCGATCGGCTACTGGAACCGGCCCGAGGACACCGAGGAGGTGTTCGGCGGGGAGTGGTTCCACACCAAGGACGCCGCCCAGATGGATGAGGACGGCTACTTCTGGTACGCCGGCCGCGCGGACGACGTGATCATCTCCGCCGGGTACCGGATCGGTCCGTTCGAGGTCGAGTCGGCATGCGTCGAGCACCCCGCGGTGCTGGAGGCGGCCGCCGTCGCGTCACCCGACGAGAAGCGCGGCACGATCGTCAAGGCGTTCATCGTCTTGACGGAGGGCAACGCGCCGTCGGACGAACTGGCCGACGAGATCAAGAAGCACGTGCGCGAGCGCCACTCGGCGTACGCCTACCCACGCGAGATCGAGTTCGTCAAGGACCTGCCGAAGACCCTGACCGGCAAGATCCGGCGCGTCGAGCTGCGCGAGGCGGAGCGGGAGCGCAAGGAGTCGGAGGCGCCTGCCTGAACTAGTCCCGCTCGTCCTTCTTCTTCCCGTGCGCTTCGTCCTCGCGGATTGCGTCCTTCCACTGCGGTGTGGTCATCGGTGGGCGGGCGACCTTGGCGAGGTTGCCGAAGAAGAGGCCTCGCCTGCGGCGCCGTCGTGGCGGCGGATCCGGCTCGGTGCTCTCTTCGCGCAGGTCCCGATCAGTCACTTGACCATCGTAGGCGGCTGGCGGGTAGCATCACGAAACTGTCATTCGCCCCGAGCAAGGAGAAGACCGTGAGCGAAGTTGTGACAGGCGAGGGCTACGCCGTCGGCAGCCTCGACGACCTGGGTGACGGCCCCGGCTTCCGGAAGATCCGCTCGCCGCTCGGCGTGACCGCGTTCGGCGTCAACGCCGTCGTCATCCCCGCCGGCATCGAGTCCGGCAGGCACTTCCACGACGAGCAGGAGGAGCTCTACTTCATCCACGAGGGCCAGCTCGAGTTCGTGTTCAACGACGAGTCGCGTCACACGCTCGGACCGGGCGGGCTCGCCCGCGTCGACCCGAGCACCGTGCGCCAGATCCGCAACACGGGCGACAGCGACGCTGTGTACATCTGCGTCGGCGGCAAGGGCGGCTACATCGGCCGCGACGGCCGCGTGCCCGATGGCGAGGAGAACCGCGCCCGGCCGATCGCGTCGTAACGCGCACAGTGGACCTCACCCTCATCAACCTCGACGAGCCGACGGAGACGCGCACGTTCGAGAAGGGCCGCTTCGACGTCTTCAAGGTCGGACCGATGACGCTCGGCCGCGCCACCTACGAGCCCGGCTGGAGCTGGTCCGAGCACGTCGGAGCGGCGACAAACGAGAGCCTCTGCCAGGTCGAGCACGTCGGCCTGGTGATGAGCGGCCGCGCCGCCGTCAAGATGGACGACGGCACGGAGCGCATCATGGAGCCGGGCGACTTCTTCTATGTGCCGCCCGGCCATGACAGCTGGGTTGTGGGGGACGAGCCCTACGTCTCGCTGCACATCATGGGCAGCG
>DATBKS010000087.1:0-20043 GCA_036555755.1 Thermoleophilaceae bacterium | reverse complement strand
AGGTTGGCGGGCGAGTAGATCAGGCTCGCGCCGCGGGCGAGCACCGGCAGCGCCGCCTGCTCCCACACGTGGCCCGCGCGGTGGGCGAGCGCCTCGGGCGGCTGCAGCACGCGGTAGCGCTCGGGGCGGAGCTTCGGCAGCCGGGTGGCCATCTCGCGGGCGAGGCGCTCGACACCGCCGATCTCGCGGCGCGCGGCGGCACGGGCGTTGATCACGATGCTCACGGCTGCTTCTTCCCGCGCAGCGCGCGGAGCTGCCTGCGCTCGCGCCCCGTCTCCCGTCGGGTGACGGTCTTGATCGCGATCCGGTCCGCGAAGGTGGTGGCCTGGAGCAGGTCGTCGAGCTTGGCCTTCCACGCCCCGCGGCGCTCGGCGACGACGCTGCGCCGCTGGCTCGCCAGCAGCTCGAACGGCTCGCCGCCGAACTCGGCGCGCGTGCTGTGCGCGCGGTAGTGGACCACGCGCGCCTCGGGGTGGAACCAGGTCTCGACGCCCTCGTCCGCGGCGCGCAGGCCGAGCTCGAGGTCCTCGCCGTACATGAAGATGTCGTCGCTGAACGGGCCGAGCCGCTTCAGCGTGTCCGTACGACCCACCACGCAGCAGCCCACCGCCCAGCCCACCCGGCGCGGCGTGTCCGCGGTCCACGGGCAGGCGGCGCGGCGCAGTGGCCCGGGCATGGCGGCAGGCGGGACGAGCGCGATCGCCAGGGCCGCCGCGGTGGCGGGCTCGGCCTGCGCGCTGTCCTGCCGCGAACCGTCCGGGAGCAGCACGAGCGGGGCGAGCAGGCGGTCCGCCGGAGCGCTCGCTGCCAGCTCCGCGAGCGAGCCGTCCACCAGCTCCACGTCGGGGTTGACGAGCGCGGTGAGCGGCTCTGTCACCTCGGCCACGCCGGCGTTGGTGGCGCGGCCGAAGCCGATGTTCTCCTCGAGCTCGATCACGGTGGCGCCGAGGCGGCGGGCGGTTTCGGCGCTCTGATCGGAGGACTTCGAGTCGACGACGATCACGCGCGCGCCCGGCAGGTGGGCCTTCACGGACAGGAGCAGGCGCTCGATGTCGCGCTCGGAGTTGTGAGTGACGGTGACGAGGGCGAGATCGGGTATCGGGTCTCGCGTATCGGGTGTCGGGTAAACGCCGCTCAGGAATTCCGCGAACTTGGCCCTCGCCGCGTTCACGTCGAAGTGCTGCTCGGCCCTGGTGCGTGCCGCCTTGCCCAGCTCGGACGCATCGCTCACGGCCTCGCCGACCGCTCGCGCTGCCGTCTCGGCGTCGCCCGCCGCGTAGAGGCGGCCGCAGCTCTCGTCCACGATCTCGGCCGGACCGCACGAGGCAGGGGCGACGACCGGCCGACCGGACGCCAGCGCCTCGGTCAGCACGATGCCGAAAGGCTCCCGCTCGGCGCAGTGGAGGAGGCAGGTGGCGCGGGCAAGCGCCTCGGCCGAGTCGACGGCGCCGGGGAACTCCACCCGTCCCGCGAGGTCTGGCTGCTCAGCCCGCCGGCGGAGGGCGTTCAGCAGGCGCTCGCCCTCGTCGTCGAGCGGCGAGCCCGCGATGCGCAGACGGACGTCCGGGACGCGCGCGGCCACCTCGAGGGCCAGGTCCGGACGCTTCCAGTCCACGATCGCGCCGAGCACGAGCAGCTCGGGCGGCCCGTCAGGGATCGGCGAGGGCTGGAAGCGGTCGAGGTCAACGCCCGGGTGGATAATCGCGGCGGGCACGCCGAGGTCGGCGGCCACGCACTCGGACAGGGCCGACACGGCGGTGGCGCGCCGTGCGGCGGTGCGCACCGCCCGCCCCACGGCCGGGCTCGGCAGCAGGTCGTTGTGCTGGAACACGAGCGGCGCGTCGCCGCGCCCAAGCGCGGCGGCGGCCAGCAGCGGGCGCATTCCCCACGCCACCACCACGTCCGGCCGCAAGTCGCGCGTCAGGGAGCGCAGCTCGCGCGCGTGCGCCGCGATCCGGAGCGGAGCGGCCACGCGGTCGCGCAGCGAGGCGCGCAGCTCGAGCCGGCGTTCCGGGATCGTGACCACGTGCAGGCCGGCGGCCCGGGCACGGTCCGCAAGCGGGCCGTCCGGACAGGCGAGCGAGGGCGTATCGGCCAGCCCGCACGCCATGTCGAGCAGGAACCGCTCGGCCCCACCCAGTAGGCCTGAGTAGCTCACAAAAAGGGCGGGCAAGGCGGCGCGAGTCTAGATGATCGTCCCGCCATCCCCGAACGCTGCGACCATCTGCCTCGTGACGGACGAACGCCTGTCGTTCCCGCGGCCGGAGCTGCGTCGCCGCACGGCACGCGGGGCGATCGTCAACGGAGTCTTCCTCGCCGGCGGCGAGGGACTCGCCGTGCTCCAGGGCCTGATCGTCACGATCCTGCTCGGCCCGAGCGCGATCGGCCTCTACGGCATCGTCACCACCACCGCGATGACGATCGTCGCGCTCAAGCGCGTCGGCATCGACGAGGCGTTCGTTCAGCAGTCCGAGGAGGGGCAGGAGGAGGAGTTCCAGCGCGCTTTCACGCTCGAGCTGATGCTGGCGCTCGGCTTCTCGCTGCTGATCATCGTCGCCGCGCCGATCGTGATGGTCGTCTACGGGGAGAACGAGCTGCTGGCGCTGACGATCGCCGTCTCCTACCTGCCGGTGGCGTTCGCGCTGCAGTCGCCGAGCTGGATCTTCTTCCGGCGCATGGACTTCCTGCGCACGCGGATCCTGCAATTCATCATCCCGGTGGTCACGTTCGCCGTCACGGTGCCGCTGGCGGCGGCGGGTGTAGGGGTGTGGAGCCTGGTGATCGGCCCGGCGGTGGGCAACTCGGCGGGCGCGATCGCCGCGATCGCGGTGTCGCCGTACCCGCTCAAGCTGCGCTTCAGCCCCGAGGCGCGCCACCGCTACTTCCACTTCTCGTGGCCGATCTTCGTCACGGCCGCCGTGATGCTCCTGATCCAGCAGGGGCAGATCCTCGCGTTCGACATCAAGGGCGGGCTCGAGGCGGCAGGCTTCATCACGCTGGCGTTCACCCTCACCCGCTACGCCGACCGCGCCGACCAGATCGTCACCACCACCATCTACCCGGCCATCGTCGTCGTGCAGGACCAGCTGCACACGCTGCGCGAGATCTTCGTGAAGTCGAACCGCGTGACGATGATGTGGGCGTTCCCGTTCGGCGCGGGCTTCGTCCTGTTCTCGCCGGACCTCGTGCAGTTCGTGCTCGGCAACAAGTGGGAGCCGGCGGTCGTCCTGCTCCAGGGTCTCGGCGCCGCGGCCGGGCTGCAACAGCTGGGCTACAACTGGTTCTCCTTCTACCGGGCGCGCGGCCGCTCGTCGCCGCAGGCGGTCGAATCGGCGGTGCTGCTGGGTGGCTTCTTTGCTTTCGCCGTGCCGGGGCTCGTGCTCTGGGGGTCGGCGGGCTTCGTCTGGGGGCGGATCCTCGGCGTGCTGGCGACTCTCGTCGTTCGCCGCGCCTACATCAGCGCGCTGCTCCCCGGCGTCGAGCTGTTCACGCTCGGGTTGCGCGGTCTCGGCCCGGTTGTGGTCGGGGCGCTGCCGGCGGTGGCGCTTCGCTTCGCCCTCTGGGGTGGGCACCGCAGCCTCGGCCAGGCCATCACCGAGATCGTGCTGTTCCTTGCCGGGACAGCGGCGGTCACGTGGATCTTCGAGCGCGGCCTGCTCGACGAGCTGCGCGACTACCTGCGCAGAGGCTCGTTCGACCCGACCTCGGAGCCGCCCGGCAGCGAGCCGTTGCCGGTCGTGTCTGCCTGAGCCTGCGCCTGGTACTCGGGCCCAACCGGAGCGCGCGTCCCGCCCGAGAGCCGGCAGCGCAGCAGCGTCGCCACCACCCGGAAGCCGTCGCGTGACGTCAGCTTCTTTCCCTCGGCGGTGCTGCGAGCGCGGTAGCGGATCGGCACCTCGTAGATGCGCTCGCCGTGCTGGAGCAGCCGCGCGGTGATCTCGGGCTCGATCTCGAAGCCCCGCGCGGACAGCGGCAGGCTGCGGAAGACGTCGGTTCTGATCGCCTTGTGGCAGGTCATGATGTCGCGTAGGTAGACGTTGAAGAGCACGTTGGCCACGAGCGTGACGCCCTTGTTGCCCATCACGTAGAGGAACGAGTGGCTCGTGTAGCCGTCGAACGCGCGCACGCCGAACACCGCGTTGGCGCGCCCGTCGAGCAGCGGCGGAAGCAGCGTGCGTATGTCCGAAGGGTCGTACTCGAGATCGGCGTCGAAGATCGTGGCGAGCTCGCCCTGCGCCTGCTCGAGTCCGGTGCGCACGGCAGCGCCCTTGCCGCGGTTCACCTCATGCCGGAGAAGGCGCGTGCCGGCCGGCCACTCGCGCTTGTCGAGCAGTTCGCTAGTGCCGTCCGTCGAGCCGTCGTCCACCACGATCAGCTCGATGTCGGTGCCCAGGTCCGTGGCCAGCACGGCGTCGATCGCCCGCTCGACGGTCGCCCGCTCGTTGTACACCGGCATCAGGATTGAGAGCACGTGGGTTCCTCAGGTGGTGAGGCGCCGCAGCACCAGTCCCGCGCCGACGAGCGCCGCTCCGATGGCGGCCACGGGCAGCAGCGGGAAGCCGGTGCGGGGCAATGTGCCGCCGTCCGCCGCGTGGGCGATCGGATCGGTGCTGGTCCCTGCGCTCGAGGACGGCGACGTGGAGCCGCTGGGCGCGGGAGCAGGCGTGGACGGCTGCGTGGTTGTGCCCGTCGAGCTGTTCTGCTTTTTCTGTGACGGGACGTTGGAAAACGGGTCCTGGTACTGGTTGTCGCCGGCGCTGTCCGCGAGGGCAGCGGCCGGGACCGAGAGCGCCAGGATCGCGCACGCGGTCGCTATCAGGGAGCGACGAGCCATCAGGGGATTCGTAGCAGACTCGTCAGCCACTACGCGCGACCTCGGGCGCCGCGACCGGTGTCGGCTCGGCAATCGCCTCGAGCGTTCCGGGGTCGGATCCCGTGGATACAAGCCGCTTCAGGCTCATGAACGGGCGCTCGATCAGGTAGTAGCTGACGACCGCGATCGCCACGGACCCCCCGAGCGCGAGCGGCACCGCCACCCAGCGGTCGACGTGCCAGCGCTCGAGCTGGAGGATCACCGCCAGGTGGTAGAGGAAGAACGAGTAGGACACGATGCCGAGGAACAGCAGCGCGCGGTTGGCCAGTAGGCGCCTGACGAGCCCCTGGGTCTGGTCGCCGATCACCGCCGGCGCGATCATCGCGCCACCCACCACGCTGTAGAGCGCGAAGCGCAGGACGTACTGGAGCGTGGACACGTGCTCGGTCGGGCCGCCGTTCAGCCCGATGCCCTTGCTCACCACCACGAACGCCGCCGCCGCCACGAGCCAGGGCAGCACCGGGTAGCGGTCCACCGCTCGCATCCAGCCCGGCAGCTCGCGCTTGGCGTACCAGACGCTGAGCACCGCGAGCAGCATGCCCAGGGCGAAGCTGTTGAGGTAGCCCGGCAGCATCAGGTGGAGCGGCGGCTTGTGGAAGTCGGTGTTGGTGTGGATGGCCGCGGCGAACCAGTTCCACGCGGTGCTGAAGACGTACAGCACTGCGATTCCCCACAGCTCGGCGCGATAGCGGCTGCGCTCGTCCGCGATACGCAGGCTCGCCATCGCGAGCGCGTACAGCGGCAGGAAGATGTAGAAGCTCGCCTCGACGCCGAGGCTCCACGCCTGCGCAAGGCCGCCGATGGCGATCGTGCCGTTGTAGATCTGGCCGAAGCCGTAGTAGTACGGCGCGTTGCTCACGTTGAGCACCTCGGGGAGCGAGAGCCACAGCGTGATGACGGTCAGCGCGACCCAGTACGGCGGGCCGATGCGCAGGAGCCGGCGCCACAGGTAGGCGACGATGCGCGGACTCCGGTTGCCCTCGAGCCGGGCGCGGACGAACGGGCGGTAAAGCAGGAAGCCCGAGATCGCGAAGAAGATGCTGACGCCGACGTCCAGCCGGACGAAGTAGGCGCGCAGCGGGGCGTTGGGGTTCGTATCGAACGCGAAGTAGGCGTGCGTGGCGAAGACGCACAGCGCCGCGATCGCGCGCAGCGAATCGAACAGCGGGAAGCGAGTCGCGCGAACGTTCATCCGCCGGGGCGAGGGTACCAGCGCCCAGCGGTCACACTGTCCGCCTCCGATGGGTGTGCTCGTCCACCATCTGCTGCTCGTCGCGGCGATTGCTGCGCTGCTCGGCGCGGGCTTTCGCGCGGCCTCCACCTGCGCGCCCAGCGGGCTGGAGCGCCTGCTGGCCGCGGCTGTGTACGCAGCCGCGTTCGCGGTGATCGAGGCGCTGGCGCTCGGGCTGGTGAACCTCGGCGGCTCGCCGTGGGCGCTGAGCGGGGCTGCGCTGCTCACGTGGCTGGCGGCGCGGGCGCTGCTGCCTACGCCTTCGCTATCCGCTTCCGACGAGCTGCGCGCCGCGGCACGCGTGGCGGGGCCGGTGGAGCGCGCGCTCGTCGCGGGCCTCTTCGGCGCAGTACTCGGCGTTGGCGCCTGGGCGCTCTGGCACCCGTACCTCGGCTTCGACGGCGTGAGCTACCACCTGTCCGAGGTGGTGCAGTGGCTGCAGCACGGCGACCCCGGCTCGCTCCGGCCGGTGACCGTCACGATCCCCGTCGAGAACTATCCGATCACCAACGAGGTGACGCTGGCCTGGGGCTTCGGGATCGCACACAGCTTCGTGCCGCAGGCGATCTGGGTGGCGGCGCTGAGCGCGCTGTTCGTGGCGTCCTCGTGGCTCGGCCTGCGTCTGATGAAGGTCCCGCGCTGGGCGGCCGCGCTCGCCATCGCGGCGATCGGCCTCTGCGCCGCGAGCCTGCACGCGGTGGTGCAGGCGTCGGAGACGGACTTCGCCGAGCTCGCCTGGCTGATCACCGCGGCGGCGCTCGCCGCGGCAGCGGCGCTCCGCCATCCCAAGCTGCTCGCGCCCGCGCTGCTGGCCGCCTGCCTGGCCGTGGGGTCGAAGACCACCGCGGCGCCGCTCGCGCTGCTCGCGCTCGGGCTCGCCACCTACGCGCTGCGCGGGCGGCTGCGGCCGCTGCTCAAGCCCGTGCTGTACGCGGCGCTGCTCGGGCTCGTCGCCGGCGGCACCTGGTACTTCCGCAACCTGGTGCAGCACGGATCGCCGCTGTGGCCGCTCGTCCAGGGGCCGTTCGGCGACTCGCTCCCGCCGCTGATCCGCGACGCGCACTACAGCCTCCTGCAGCGGCCGTCGGCCACGCTCGGCAACTCCGCCATCCGCGCCTTCGACCGTGACGAGCTGGGCGGCACGCTCGTGATCCTGGTGGGCGCGCTGCTGGCGCCGCTGTGGGCACCGAGCCGGACGGTGTTCGCCTCCGCCGGGGTGACCGTGCTCGCCGGGCTCGCCTGGGCGAGCGCGCCGTTCACGGGTTCGCCGCCCGCCAGCTCGCTGTTCCAGTTCAACGGCAGCACGATTCGCTACGCGCTGCCCGCGGTGGCGATGGCCACGCTCACGGTCGCGCTCGGCGCGCGGAAGGGGAAGCCGCAGGCCTGGATCGCGGGCGGGGTGTTCGTGCTCGCGATCGCCTACGACATCGAGCGCTACCTCGCGCTGCGCTTCCTGCCCTCGGACGGGCTGCTCGTGGCGCTCGCGCTCGGCGGTGCGCTCATGGCGGTGCTCGTGTGCGAGCTGCTCGAGCCGCGGCCGCACGTGCTTGCGATGGTCGGCCTGCCGCTCGTGGGGGTGCTGCTGGCGCTTGCCGCGCCGGGCTACGGCAAACGCGAGCAGAAGACGCGCGAGTACGGCTCGGACATGATCGGCTTCCTCCAGCGCCAGCCGGCCTGGGCGCACGGCAAGCTGCCGGTGGCGGCCGAGCCCACGGTGCTGGCGACCGTCGCCGGCAGCAAGCTGGAGCATCCGATCGCACTGATCCGGACGCGCGCCTCGTGCACGCAGATCCGCGCGCGCCGACGGGCGGGGTGGATCGTGGTGGGCCGCCCCTCGCTGGCGCTGCACGCGCCGGTCCACGCCCCCGGTTGCCTCGCGGGCGTCCGGCCGGACTTCGACGACGCCCTATTCCGCGTGTACCGGCCCAGCGCTCCGCAGCCTTAACGGCCGGCCCGCCCGCGCGCGATCGAGCAGCTCGAGCATCGTGACCGACGACAGCAGCACGATCGGGATCTCGGCCGCGTGGCGCATCTTCGTGATCCCGTAGCCGAACGCGGCGGTGAGGATCACGAGCACGACGGGCGCCATCAGGATCAGGAAGACGTCGCGAGCTCGCCGCCACATCAGCACCGCGCCCGGGATCGCCAGCACGAGCAGGACGTAGTAGACCGCGATGCCGACCTGCTCTAGGTGGCGCTGGCGCGCCTCCGCGAACAGCACTTGGCGGCGCGGCTGGTAGAAGTCGAACGCGCGCAGGATGCGCACCGGCACCACCACCGGCCAGCGCGAGGCGTGATCGAACGCGTAGTCGATCCCCTCACGGCTCCAGATCGACGCCTGCGCCGCCTCATTGAGCTTCGTCCTCGGGGAGATGCAGTCGAGGCGCCAGCCTCCGAGGTCGATGCCGTGGTAGGTGGCGTCGCAGTTGGCGCCGGCGAGCAGCGTGCCGTCGTTGGTGGAGATCAGGACCGGCCGGTGGAACTTGATGAAGTTGCGCGCGGTCCACGGGGCGAGCACCACCAGCGCGGCGAGCACGCAGGTGGCGGAGAGCAGCAGGCGCCGCTTCCCCGCCGCGATGCAGAGCGGAATGGCGAGCAGCACGAGCAGGGCGAGGCCCTCCGAGCGCGTGAGCGCCGCGAGCGAGATCGAGGCGCCGAGCGCGGCCGCCCAGCCGAGCGTTGGCGTCCGCCGCAGCTTCAGCGCGAACAGCAGCGTGGCCGCGATCCAGAAGCCGTAGAGCGTCTCGCTCATCATCGAGGAATCCGCCGCGACGAGCAGCGGGTAGAGGGCGGCCACTCCACCGGCAGCGAGCCCGAGCCGGTCGCCGCCGATCGCGCGGCCGAGCAGCCCCACGAGAACCACCACGCCCGCGCCGATCAGCGCGCCCACGAGCTTGTGCCAGACGATCGAGGCCGCGCCGAGCTTCGTAGCCACGGCGAGGACGAGCGGCCACAGCGGCGGGTGGTTGGCCGTCGGCAGCGTGAGGTTGTGGAACTCGCGCTCGAACGGGTCCATGAAGCCCTGACCGTGCGCGATGAAGCCGGAGACGTCCTGGAAGTACTGGAAGTCGCCGGCGCCCAGCACGTGGCGGCTGATCGTCAAAACGATCACCACCCGGATGACGAGAGCGCCCAGCGCGATCAGGGCCAGGCGCGCGCCGAAGGTCCGCGCTCGAGCACGCATTGACGCGCAGTGTGTCATGCGTCCGTTGCGGCAAAAGCCGCTGGTACGCTCGGCTCCGGGGATGAACGCGCGTGCCACCCGCTTCCCGTTGTTCGACTCGCTGCGGGCCATCGCGGCCATCAGCGTCCTCGCGTTCCACGCCGGAATCGTGTCCGGGCTCCTGTCGTCGAACTCGTGGCTTAAGCCGTACGCCGCGCGCCTCGATGTCGGCGTGTCGGTCTTCTTCCTGATCTCCGGCTTCCTGCTCTACCGCCCGTTCACCCGCGCCCGGCTGCTCGGCGAGTCGCAGCCGCAGACCGGCGCCTACGCGTGGCGGCGCTTCCTGCGCATCGTGCCCGCGTACTGGGTGGCGCTGACGATCATCACGATCTGCCTGGGCCTGCCGCGGGTGTTCTCGGCTGCGGGGATCCCGATCTACTACGCCTTCGGCCAGATCTACGGCGTGCACTACTACCTGGGCGGGATCAGCCAGGCCTGGACGCTGTGCGTGGAGATCACCTTCTACGCGTTCCTGCCGCTGTGGGCGTTCGCGATGCGGGCGCTGCCTTCTCCGTCGTCACGGCGCAACTGGTTCACGACCGAGCTTGCGGGCCTCGCGCTGCTCGCGCTGTTCGCCATGGCGTGGAAGGTGATCGTGCTCCTGCAGCAGGACCCGAACTCGTTCAACTCGCAGCCATGGCTGATGCCGCTGCCGAACTTCCTCGACCAGTTCGCGATCGGCATGGCGCTGGCGGTGCTGAGCGTGCACTACGAGGACGCCGAGGAGCTGCCCGGGCCGCTGCGCGTGGTCGGTCGCCTCCCAGGTCTGTCTTGGCTGCTCGCGCTCGTGGCGTTCTGGGCGGTGAGCACCCAGGTGGGCTTCAACGGCTCGGCCACGCAGACGCTCACGAACGCGCGCTTCCTCGAGCGCCACGTGCTCTACACCGCCGTCGCGTTCTTCCTGCTCCTGCCGGCGATCTTCGGAGACCAAACGCGTGGCGGCGTGCGGCACGTGCTCGCGGGCCGCGGCCTGCTCTATCTCGGCCTGATCTCGTACGGCATCTACCTCTGGCACGCCGCGCTGTTCACCCAGCTCGAGAACTGGGGCGTCCATATCCGGGGCGGCGCGTGGGCGTTCCTGGCCTGGACGGGGATCGTGCTGGCGTGCGCGGCCGTGATCGCCACCCTCAGCTACTACCTGGTCGAACGGCCCGCGCTGTCGCTGAAGAACCGCGTGGGGCGCCGGCGCGAGCCGGCGGTCGAGGGAGAGGCGATCAGCGAGCCGGCGCCGCTGGCGCCTCCAACGGTGTAGGCGCCAATCGGCTTAGGATGACGTCTGCCGTGATGGCCGAGGAATGGGCACTCGCAGCGTCGGCGTTCTTCTCGGGGCTCGCCTCCGGGCTGTTGGGATGCTGAGCACGATCATGCGCCCGATGCTCGCGGCGATGGACGGCCGGGCGTTCCGGGGCTTCATGGAGGCGTTCCTTCGCTACGCGGAGGAGGGCTGGGGCAAGGTGTTCAACTACGCCTGGTCGCTCGGGATGGGCATCGGGCCGATCGTTGCGCTCGTGCCTCTCTGGGACGAAGCCGGCTCCACCTCGTTCGTGCTGACCGCTCAGGCGCGTAGTGCGTCACTTAGCTGTTGCCTGGCAACAGCTCAGTGACCCACTAGGACCCGGCAGCTCGGCTCGGGCCGCCCTTAGTGCTGCAGTCAGCCCGTCAGCGGCCGCAGCTCGTGCAGCCGCGCCACCGCCCGCCGGTACAGCACGGGGTCGTTTTGCGCGGCGATCTGGGCCAGGAAGAACCATCCGACCGTGTAGTCCGGCTGCGTGGCCACCACGTGCTCGGCCTGCCGCACGGCGCCCTTGTAGTCGCCCAGGCGGGCGAGCATGCCGGCGGCGAAGATCTCGGGCGTGGCGTCCGAGCGCAGGTGCAGCGAGTCGCGGCTCAGCGACAGCGCGCGCTGGAGATCGGCGCGGCTCGCCTTCGCCGGTGTGCCGATCATCACCGCGTGGTTGTACCGGCGCACGTCGCCCAGCCAGACGGCGAGGAACACGATCACCGCGCCGGCGAGGATCGCCAGAGCCACTCGAGGTAGGAGCCGCGTCATCGCCGGGAGCGTAACGCGGCGTGGTGTAGAAACTGCCGTCTATGGCCCAGCCCGTGCCTGAGCGGCCACCCGGTCGCGTAGTCGTCGTCATGCCGGCGTGGAACGCCGCGCGCACCCTCGAGCGGACGGTGTCCGCGATCCCGCGCGACTGGGTGGACGAGATCATCCTCGTGGACGACAGCTCGACCGACAACACCGTCGATCTCGCGCGCGCCCTGCCGATCCACACGATCTGGCATCCGCACAACGTCGGTTACGGCGGCAACCAGAAGACCTGTTACCTCGAGGCGCTGCAGCGCAATGCGGACGCGATCGTGATGCTCCACCCCGATGGGCAGTACGAGCCGACGCTGATCCCCAAGCTCGTCGAGCCGATCCTGCGCGGCGATGCGGACCTCGTGCTCGGGTCCCGGCTCGCGGAGCCCGGGGCGTGGCGCAAGGGCGGCATGCCAGTGCACAAGTACGTGGCCAACCGCGGCCTGACGACGATCGAGAACGCCGTGCTCGGCACGCACCTGAGCGAGGCCCACACCGGCTACCGCGCGTACTCGCGGGAGCTGCTGATGGGCGTCCCGTTCCTGCGCAACTCGCTGGGCTTCGTGTTCGACTCCGAGCTCTTGATGCAGGCCTCGCACCTCGGCTACCGCATCGTCGAGGTGCCCGCGCGGTCGCGCTACTTCGATGACGCGTCCTCGATCTCGTTCCGGCCTGCGGCGGTGTACGCGATCAAGACGCTGTGGACCGCGTTCCGGCTTGTGCTGCACCGGCACGGCATCCTGCGGTCGCGCAAGTTCGAGCGATGAGGGTCACGGGCGAGCGCGCCACCACGGCCGCCGGTGGCTTCAACCCGCAGTGGCAGCGGCACGTGGCGGAGTACCGCTTGGCGGCGCCGCTCTTGCCGCCCGGGCTCGTGCTCGACCTCGGCTGCGGCGTGGGGCACAGCTACGAGCTGCTCGCGCCGCGCGAGAGCGTCGGCCTCGATCGCGATCCCGGTGCGCTGGCCGGTCAGAACCGGCGGACGGTGGTGGGGGACATGCGCGAGCTGCCGTTCGGCGACACGGAGTTCGCGTCGGTGCTCGCCGTGCAGTCGATTGAGCACGTGCCAGACCCCGAGCGCGTGCTGGCGGAGGTGGTGCGGGTGCTCGCGCCGGACGGGGTGGCCGTCTTCATCACCCCCAACCGGCTCAACTTCGGCCGGCCCGACGAGATCATCGACCCGTATCACTACGTCGAGTACGACGCCGAGGAACTCAGGGCGCTGATGGAGCGTTGGTTCGGCAGCGTGTCCGTGCAAGGCGTGCACGGCTCGGACCGCCACCAGGAGATCTTCGAGCGCGAGCGGCGCAGGCTCGACTCGCTGCTGCGCAAGGACCCGCTGCGCCTCCGGCGCTTTGTGCCGCGGCGGCTGCGCCAGTGGCTCTACGACACGATGCTGTCGCGCGCCCGGCGCGAGGACGATCCCGCCGCGGCCGCGATCACGCCGGATGACTTTCGGCTTGAGGAGTCCGGGCTGGATCGCGCGCTCGATCTGGTGGCCGTGTGCGCTCGGCCCCGTCAGCGTCCGACCACGCGATAAGGGCCGCGCCGAGCAGCAGCGCCAGTCCGCTCACCGCAGGCATCTCCCAGTCCCAGTCGAGCCCGGCGTGCACCGCCCACACGAGCACCGCCGCGACCCAGCCCGCCACTAGCCCGGGCCGCGCGCGGTAGGCGTTGCGCGCCGCGACGGCGGCACCGCCGATGAAGAGCGCCAGCGCGGCGAGCCCGACGAGGCCGAGCTCGCCCGCCGTCTCGATGTAGAGCGAGTGCGCGTCCTTGGCGGGGTCCTTGACCGTGCGCTCGCGCAGCCAGTCCACCTGGAAGCCACTCGAGCCGCTGCCCCACAGCGGATGCCTGGCGAACGCCCGCAGCGCCACGCGCCAGTAGTCATAGCGGTTGCTCTGGAACGACTCGAGCCGCTGCGACGTGGCGCCGAACGCCGGCGTGCCGGTGGTGGTGCTGCGCTCCTTGACCACCGCGGCCACCACGATGCCCGCCACGGCGAGCACAGCCACGGTGGCGTACAGCGGCGCCTTGCGCGAGATGCGGTAGGGCGCGACGGAGAGGGTCCCGGCGCCCTCGCGACTGGCGAGGTACCACTGCGCGAGTGCCGCCACCGCCATCAGCACGAGCAGGATCGCGAGCATCGCCGCGCCCTCGCTTTCCCGCGTGTGCAGGCCACCCTCGAGCGTGCGCACGGAGGTGAGCGCCCCCGACGCGCCGGCGGCCACGGCGCCCGTCACGACGGTGACGACGAGGGCGCGCAGCTGCGCGCGCGTGGGCGCAAACGCGATCAGCGCCAACAAGCCCACCGCGAGCGCGGCGAGCGCGCCGCGCGAGAAGCTCAGGTAGACACCGGCGGCGAGCGGCGCGGTGCTCGCGGCAGCCGCGCTTCGCAGCCACGTTGGCCGCTCGGGGTCGCCGGCGAGCCGAGCGCTCAGCACGAAGCCGATCGCCGCCACCGCGCCCATCGCGTTCCAATAGGTGAGCGGCTGCTCGAGGCGACCGCCCGCGCTGACGCTGTGGTGATGGTGGAAGACGCCGGGCAGCACGCGGTCGGCCAAGCCGTCGAGGATCACCACGAGGATCCCGAGCGCCAACAGCGGCTCGAGCAGCTTGGCCGCGAGCGGCTCGCGGAACGCGAAGCACGCCACAGCGAAGACGGCGACGTACAGGAGCAGCCGCTGGAAGTCCTCGAGCGCCGGGCCCTTGAGCGGCGCCCAGGCGATCGAGATGCCCGTCCATGCCGCCAGCAGCGCGAGCCCGAGCAGCGAGATCCGCCCGCTGGTGGAGCTCGGCAGCGGCGGTCCGACGAGCAGCGCGAGCGCCCCGAACAGGGCCCACGCGACGATCGCCGCGAACAGCCGCGACTCCGCGAAGTAGCCGCCCGAGAAGAACGCGAGCGTGAAGGTGCCGGCCACCAGAACGGCGGCCGCGACGAGGCGGGCCACGGAGTTCACAGCGCGGCAGGCTAACGCCGTAGGCGCACTGGCCTCACCGTTCATGGATAAGCTGAGGCGCGATGGAGGGAACCCGGACTCGCCCCCCGCGGGTGGCGCTCGTACACGACTTCCTGCTCGACGTGCGCGGCGCCGAGCGCGTCTTCCTGGTGATGTGCGACATCTGGCCGGACGCCGACGTCTTCACCACGGTCTACGACGAAGAGGGCACCGAGGGCCGCTTCGCGGACCGCGCGGTCAACACCTCGTTCCTCCAGAAGGTGCGTCCGACATCGCGCACCTTCCGCGCCCTGCTGCCGCTCTATCCGGCCGCGATCGAGTCGCTCGACCTGTCCGGCTACGACGTCGTGGTGTCGAGCTCGAGCGCCTGGGCGCACGCCGTCATCTGCGACGAGAACACGGTCCACATCTCCTACTGCCACAACCCCTTCCGCTACGCCTGGAACGACCGCGACCAGACGCTCGCCGCTTGCCGCACGCCCGTGTCGCGCTCGGCGCTGCGCACGGTCTTCCGGCGCTGGCGCCAGTGGGACTGGATCGCGGCACAGCGCGTCAACACCTACCTCACCAACTCGCGCGTCACGCAGGCGCGCATCCGTTCCTACTTCGGCCGCGACTCCAAGGTCGTCTACCCGCCGGTCGAGACGAGCCGCTTCGCCCCGGCGCAGGTGGGCGAGCACTACCTGCTCCTCTCCGAGCTGATGCGCCACAAGCATCTCGAGGTGGCGATTCACGCGTTCAACCGGCTGCGGCGGCCGCTCGTGGTGGTCGGGGACGGCCCGGACTACAGGCGCCTGCGGCGCATCGCCGGGCCGACCGTGAGCTTCGCCGGGCGCGTGAGCGACGGCGAGGCGGCGAACCTGCTCGCCACGAGCCGCGCGCTCGTGATGACCGGGATCGAGGAGTTCGGCATCGTGTCCGTGGAGGCGCAGGCCGCCGGTCGCCCGGTGATCGCGATGCGAGGCGGCGGCGCGCTCGAGACCGTGCGCGAGGGCGTGACCGGCACTTTCTGGGACGGCGGCCCGGACCAGCTGGCGGCGGTCGTCACCGGCTTCGACGACCACGCCGTGAACCCGCAGGACTGCGTCGACAACGCGATGCGCTTCGACTCCTCGGTGTTCCGCGAGCTGCTGCCGCGCGAGGTGGAGCGGGCGTTCGAGGGCGGCGGGCGCTCGGATGGCCTCCCCCTGCGGCACGGCACCCGCCGCGTGCGCCGCGGCCTCGCCCGGCCATTCCAGACCTAGCGCTGGCGCGGCACCATCACGGTGTAGAAGCCGTCGCGCTCGAGCACGCGGTAGCTCGCGTCTATGTACTGGTCGAGGATCCGCGATCCGCTCGAGCGGCCGCGCTTGTTGGGCTCCGGCTGGCTCGAGATCGGATCCGTCCAGCGGACGATCGCCTTGGGCTGTGTCCGGCGGAGGACGTCCACGATCCGCTGCTGCGCCATCGGGCTCGTCTGGAGGCCGAAGTCCTGCCTGAGTGGGTTGTTGCGCTCGGTGAGCGCGTAGAGGGCCGGGTCGTTCAGGCGCACGAGATCGGAGCGGCGCGGCGCAACGTAGATGTAGCCGCCGGGTGGCACGAGCCTGTCCACGAGCGGCACGACGCGGCCGAGCGCGGCGGCGTTCGCGGGTGTGTCCTTCACCCCATCGGCGATCGCGACGTGGATCGTGGCGAGCTTTGGCGGCAGGAACAGCGCCGAGAGCCGGTTCGACAGCCCATAGGCGGTCAGCAGCAGGAGCACCACGAGCGGAACCGCGGCCAGGCTTCGCCGCCCGCCGGCGGCGAGCCAGGCGGTGGCGCCTGCGAGCAGCGCCACCACCACGGCGAGCAGCGGCGCGGTGTGGAGGTCGTCGGTGCGCGAGAGCAGGTAGGCGAGCGTGACCACGCCGAGCACCGCCACCGCGGCGGTCTGCCACGGCAGCCGCTGCTCGCGTGCCCAGCGCCACGCTCCCACCGCGATGCCGATCGCCAGTCCGATCACGAGCAGCAGCGGCACGTAGTAGACGAGCACGTCCTTGAGGCGCTTGACGAACTGACCGGGCGGCCAGAGCGGCAGCGGCCCGCGGTAGTGCACGGGGAAGGGCAGGCGCCAGTAGCTGCCCTCGCGGGCGGACGTGCCGATCAGCCCTTCGTAGAGGTCGTGTGGGCCGACGGCAACGAGCAGCGGCACGTAGACCACAAGCACACCCGCGAGCGTGCAGCCGCCCCAGATCGCGAGCCGCCTCGGGCGCGCTCCCGGCCGCAGCAGCAAGGCCGCGCCGCACGCGAGCACGGCATAGGCGCCGAAATCTGGCCGCCAGGCGGCTGCGAGCGCGGTGAGCACTCCCGCCCCCGCGAGCAGACCGGTGCCCGGCTCCTCGTCACCGGTCACCGCCACGAGCGCCCAGAGGACGAACGCGAACGCCTCCGCCTGCGGGTTCGCGCTAGTGGGCTGGGCGAACGCGCAGGCGGCGGCGAGCCAGGCCACGAGTGCCAGCCGCACCCCGCCGAGCCGCCGCGCGAGCACGAATACAGCGACCGCCGAGGCGGCGTCGCTCAGCACGCGCAGGATGCGCCAGTCGAGCAGCGAGACGCCGAACAGCTTGAACAGGCCCGCCATCAGGTACGGATCCGCCGGCCCGTAGGCCCAGAGGAAGTCGCGGTGCGGCACCTGGCCCTGCATCACGCGCCGCGCCGCCTGGAGCGCGATGCCCTCGTCGAACGGGTCTACGCGCCGCAGGATCGTGAAGGCGGAGATCGCGAGGCCGGCGGCGAAGAGGACGAGCGCAAGCCGGCTGCCGGACACGAGTTCCAGGCGCCGTGCGCGTTGCGACGGCCCGCGGGCGGCCGTAGTGCTGGCCTGTGCCTCTGCGGACACCGCAAGAATATGCCACAGCCGATAGCCGTAAATCCGCTCTGACCCGACTCGCTCCAACAGCCAGCCACAAGGGGGGCGCCGTTCGCGACGATCCAAGTTCGCGCGCACGGCCCGACCCGCGCATCCCGCTGGGGCTCGCGCTGCTGGCCTTCGTGCTGGCGCTCGTGCAGCGCCCGGGCTGGGCCACCTCCGACACGAAGATCGACCTCCACGTCGAGCCCGTGCGCTTCCTGTCCGAGGTGGCGTCGGCCTGGACTCCGGACGGCACGCTTGGCCAGGTCTGGTCGGGCCAGTACAGCGGCTACCTCTGGCCGATGGGTCCGTTCTTCGCGCTCTTCCATGCGATCGGGCTCTCGCCGTGGCTCGTCGAGCGGCTGTGGCTCGGCCTGATCCTGGCGCTCACCGCGTGGGGCACGGTGCGGCTGCTCGACGCGCTGCTCGACCGCCCCCGCGGCGTTGCGCACCTGACCGCGGGCCTGATGGTGATGGTCAACCCCTACGTCGTCGTTTTCACCAACCGCACAACGTTCTTCCTGCTCGGCCTCGCCGCGCTGCCGTGGCTGCTCCTCGCCGTGCACCGCGGGCTCGAGCAGCCGCGCGGCTGGTGGTGGCCGGCGGCGGTCGCGCTGATCGTCACGTCGATGGGCGGGGGAGTGAACGCCACCGTCACGGCGTTCATGCTCGTCGGGGCGCTGCTGCTCCTCCTGTATGAGCCGCTGGTGCTCGGCGTGCCGTGGAGCGCCGTGCGCGGCTTCTGCCTGCGGGCCGCGCCGCTTGCGCTGCTCGCCTCGCTGTGGTGGATCTTCCCGGTGCTCGTGGCCGCCAAGTACGGCCTCAACTTCCTGCCGTTCACCGAGCACCCCGGGTCGATCTGGGCCACCACCAGCGTGCCCGAGAGCCTGCGGCTGATGGGCTACTGGATCAGCTACCTGGGCGTGGGCTACGGCGGTCACATCAAGCCCTACTTCAGCGACTCGGGGTTGCTCCTTTTCAACCCGTTCGTGGTCGTGGCGACGCTGCTCGTGCCGGCGCTCGCGCTCGCCGGCTTCGTGTGGACGCGGCGCTGGCGCTTCGGCCCGTTCTTCCTGCTGCTCGTGCTCGCCGGGCTGCTGCTCATGGGCGCCGGCTGGCCCGAGGGGACGCCGCTCCGGCGCGGGCTCAACTTCACCTACAACCACTTCTCGGCGGTGCAGTTCCTGCGCACCACCTACAAGGCGGGGCCGCTCGTCGGGCTCGCGATCGCTTGCCTCGGCGGCGTGGCCGTGGCGACGCTGTGGGGAAGGTTCAGGCAGTCGCCCCCGCGCCGCGCCGCGCTGGCGGCGGGTGTGGTCGTGCTGCTCGCGCTGTCCGCCTGGCCGCTCGTCACCGGCCGCGGCATCGACAAGCAGGTGTCCTGGAAGAACGTGCCCGCGGCGTGGACGGACGCGGCGCACGACCTCAACTCGCAGCTGCCGCGCAGCTCGCGCGCCGTCGTGCTGCCGGGGCAGGCCTTCGCGTTCTACAACTGGGGCGGGACGGTCGACCCGATCCTGCCGGCGCTCACCAAGCGCCCGGTGTCGGTCCGCAACGTGCCGCCCTACGCGGATCCGCACGCAGTCGACCTGTTCTGGACGATCGACTCACAGGTGCAGCAGCAGCGCCTGACCCCGGGCCAGCTGCCGCCGCTGCTCGGGCTGATCGGCGCGCGCTCGGTGATCACCGGCACCGACGACAACACGGACCGCTCCGGCGGGATGGCGCCGGCCGACGCCGCCCGCACGCTCGCGCCGCAGCTCGGTGCGGCGGACAAGCGCTACGGACCGACCTCGATCTTCCGGCCCGCGGCGGGCGAGCTGGGGGCGCCGCTGCCGCTCCCGCAGGTACGCCGCTACGACCTGCCGTCGGCCCGGCCGATCGTGCGCGTGGAGGCGGTGAGCGGCCAGACGCTGCTCGACGGCTCGGGCGAGGGCATCGCTTCCCTCGCCGCGATGGGCGGCCTGCCCGCGAGCGCGGCTCTCCGCTACGCGGGCGACGAGAGCCCCGAGCAGATCCGCGCCGCCGCCGCCAGCGCCGGCAACGTGGTGATCACCGACTCGAACCGCCGCCAGGCGTACGTCGCCTCGCGCACGCGCCAGAACACGGGCGAGGTGCTCACCGCGTCGGACCCGCTGTCGGCCGACGCCGCCACGCTCAACCCCTTCCCCGACCGCGGGAGCGACGCGCAGACGGTCGCCGTCTACCAGGGCGCCAGCTACATCCGCGCCCCGAGCAATCCAGGCTTCTCCCAGTTCCCGGAGCATCGCCCGTTCGCGGCTTTCGACGGCTCCACGAGCACGTTCTGGCAGGCGGACCCGGCCACGCCGGACTCGGAGCCCTGGATCGAGATCGGCTTCGACTCCCCGCGGGCGGTCGACCACATCGACGTCCTCCCGCACGTCGACCCTCGCGCGGCGGTCGACAAGCTCGACATCGCGGGTCACCGCTACACCGTCCACCCCGGCTGGAACCGGCTCGCACTCCACCTGCCGCCGGTGAGCAGCCTGCGGATCAGCATTCCCAAGACCGCCAATGCGAAGAAGCAGGGCGACTACGCCGGCGGGCTCAACGAGGTCCGCGTCCCGGGCGTGCACGTGACCGAGGCGCTTCGCCTGCCGGTGCTCGCCGAGAACGCCCTGGCCGGCCGCGACCTGAACGGCACGGGGCTCACCTATCTCTTCTCGCGCACGACGGGCGACGACCCGTTCGAGCGCGGCTCGACTCCGCAGCCGATCCTGGCGAACCAGCGCTACGACAAGGCGGAGTCCGAGCCGTACTACGTGCGCGGAGCGAGCGAC
>DATBKS010000086.1:0-1986 GCA_036555755.1 Thermoleophilaceae bacterium | reverse complement strand
AGCAATCCGTCGCCTGGACGCTGGAGCACACGGACCAGGCGTCCAAGGACTTCATGCGCGACCTGCCGTTCGACCTGCACTTCGAGGTCGGCGGCCGGCGCGTCCACCTCGTGCACGGGTCACCACGCAAGGTCAACGAGTACCTGTTCGAGGACAAGCCCGCCTCGCTCTACGAGCGCCTCGCCGGCGCCGAGCAGGACCGGGTGCTGGTCTTCGGGCATACGCACAAGCCGTGGGTGCACGAGTTCGGCGGGGTGCTGTTCGTCAACTGCGGCTCTGTCGGCAAGCCGAAGGACGGCGACCCGCGCGGCGCCTTTGCCGTGCTGCGCCCCGCCGTCGACAGCGTGGAGGTGACTATCGAGCGCGTCGACTACGACGCCGATGCGGTCGCCGAGCAGGTGCGTCAGGCGGGCCTGCCGGGAGAGTTCGCGGACAAGCTGCTGCTCGCAGCCTGAGGAGGGAGAGAGCAATGAGGTACGTGCTGTTCGTCTGTAACCACAACGCCGGGCGCTCACAGATGGCGCAGGCGTTCTTCGACCGCTACGCGCCACCCGACGTGCGCGCGGAGTCTGCGGGCACCGACCCGGCTCGCGGTGTCTGGCCGGAGGTGATCGACGCGATGCGCGAGGTCGGGATCGATCTCGCCGGCGTCCGCCCAAAGAAGCTGCTGCGCGAAATGCAGCTCCACGCGGACTGGGCCGTGACGATGGGCTGCGGCGACGCCTGCCCCTACGTCCCCACCATGGTCGAAGCGTGGGAGATCCCCGACCCCGCCGGCCGCCCCTTGTCCGAGGTGCGCGCGATCCGCGACGGCATCGAGGAACACGTGCGCGAGCTCGTCGACTCGAAACTCGACGCGATCCGCAGCGACGCAACCGCCCACCAGTTCCGTCTCACGCAACTCCTGCCGATGCTGGCCGAGGAGTTCGAGGCCGGGCACACCCCGGACGAGATCCGCGCCTGCGCCGACGCCGTCCTGTCCCGCTATGACGACGTACCCGTGCGCTCCCACATCATCACGCTCGCACACCGCCAGACCCGCGAGTGCCTCCAAAAGGAGCACTGCGACGTCCTCGCCGGCGCAACATGACCGACACACCGTCGCTCCGACGAAGGCTGCTCGCCGAGTTCCTGGGCTCCGCCGGGCTCGCGGCGGTCGTCATCGGCTCGGGCATCGCAGCGCAGCAACTCTCGCCGGGCGACACCGGCCTCCAACTGTTCGAGAACGCGGCGGCCACCGCAGCCGGACTGTTTGTGCTGATCCTGATGTTCGGGCCGGTTTCCGGCGCCCATTTCAACCCTGTCGTGTCGCTCGTCGACGCGAGCTTCGGCGGTGTCCGCTGGCGTCACGCGCTCGCCTATCTTCCCGCCCAGGCCGCCGGCTGCATCACCGGCGCGATCGCCGCCAACGGCATGTTTGCCCTCGCCGCGATCAGCATCTCGGATAAACACCGCGCCAGCCCGGCCCATCTCTTCAGCGAGGTGATCGCCACCGCGGGGCTGCTGCTCGTGATCTTCTCGCTCGCGCGCACCCGTCGGCTAGCAAGCGCACCCGCCGCCGTTGGCGCCTACATCGGAGCCGCCTACTTCTTCACCAGTTCCACGAGCTTCGCCAACCCCGCGATCAGCGTCGGCCGCATGTTCTCCAACACTTTCGCCGGGATCGCGCCCGCCTCAGTCCCGGGATTTGTGGGCGCCCAACTCATCGGCGGCGTGGCCGCGATCGTCGCGATCCGAGCGCTCTACCCGGATGTGACGCCCGCGGACGCCGCCCAAGTGGTGCTCCCGCACGGCGGCGACGGGCAGCACGCCGTAGCGGTGCGACAATCGAACGCATGAGCAATGTCGAGCTTGCCCGCGACGGCTTCGAGGCTGCGCTGCGCGGCGAGCTCGACGCAATCGCAGAGCTGCTCGATCCGGACGTGAAGTGGCACGGCGGCAACCCGTCGTCGGGCTGCCAGAACCGCGACGAGGCACTCGGCTGGA
>DATBKS010000085.1:0-34437 GCA_036555755.1 Thermoleophilaceae bacterium | reverse complement strand
CGGTGACAAGGCCGCGTCCACCACGGTGGTCGCACAGCGCTCGTACTCGCGGAACACGCCAGCGGTCTCGTGCGAGGTCGACACGTGGACGCCCGGCAGTTCGTCAGCCAGCACGCGCGCCACCGCCTGCTCGTGCTCGCGGTGGCGAAAGCCCCATAGCAGGCAGACCGCCGCGGCCTCGACGTCGTCGCAGCGTTCGCCCACCCGCTCGCGCAGAAGATCCTCGTCGAGTGCGCGCAGTACGCCGTCGGGACCGGTGCGCTCCGGCACAGGCACGCGCAGCTCGGGCGGCACCACCGGCGGCGGGTGCCCGGCGCACAGCCGGTACAGCTCGGCGCGCGCCTGGCGGCCGAGCTCCTCGAGGTCGACGAAGCCCTCGGTGGCGAGCAGGGCTGTACGCGCCACCTTCCCTTCGAGCAAAGCGTTGGTCCCGACCGTCATGCCATGCGCGAAGCGCTCGACGTCTGAGGCGGAGGCGCCTGCCGCCGCCAAGGCCGCGGAGACCGCGGCGAGCACTCCCTCCGACTGATCGCGGGGCGTCGACGGCGCCTTCGCCGTGACGAGCCCGTCCGCCGTCAGCAGCGCGGCATCGGTGAACGTGCCGCCGACATCGACTCCCAGAAGCATCCGAGCAGCGTAAGGAGTCGGGAGGCCTCCTTACTCCCGACTCCTCACTACGTGCTTCGAACTACTGACTCCCCGACTGCGCCGCGCGCCTCCCTGCGCCGGCTCGCGTGGCGAGTTCGCCCCTACGCGGCTGTCGCCGCGAAGTCCTCCTCAAGGTGCTTGTGAGAGGGGCAGTACTTGCTGCCCGGAAGTGGAACCCGCTGGCACGGCGTGCCCTTGCGAGTGCTCGCGTGACAGGACAGCGGGCTGCCGTCCAGCGAGACACCCACTTGCATGTGCCGATCCACGTATTCCCCTGCCAGAGTCATGTGGCGCTCGATCGTCCGGTACACGCGCAGCTGGCTCGTCATCGGGAAGTACACCCGTACATCCCGGAACAGAGACCGAGCCGGCTTCGCGAAGTAGTGCCGATCGCTCGCCAGGCGTTCCATCGCCGCCTCACAGGACTTCAGCAAGGCAATCCTGTTGGCGTGTGCGTCCGTGCCGTCCTCGACCACCTCGGGCGCAAGTTCCCGGTAGATCGAGCGACTGAATTGATACATGGCGCGGGCCTCCCATCCCTTGGTTAGCGGCCGTGCTGGGTTGTCCAACCCTTACACCAAGGCGAGTATTCCACCGGGGGGTGAAGCCCAAACGAAGTCATTGTTAAGGACATATTAATAAGGGTACTGAGCGTTCTATTAAGCTCTACAGAGCCAAAACTACTGCCAATGCGCCCATTCCACCCGACGGTCGTCGTACACAGTTAGGTGCATTTCGTCATACCCCGAATCAGGGACAGGGTGATCCCTTCTCTGGTGAGCCCCTCGGCTCTCCTCGCGGGCCAGCGCAGACCCCGCGATGAGGCGCGCGAGGGGGAACGGATCGTCGAGCAGCTGCTCCAGTTCCTCGCGTGTTCGCTCGAGGCCGGCGAGCTGCCAGAGGGCCTCACGGGTGGCCGGCGGCGGCACCGGCGAGGGCCCCCGCTCGGGCGGCTTCGCGTCGCCGGGAGGCGCCGCCTCGTCCAGGGCTGCGTGCGCCGCGCGGTGGCCGAACACGAAGCACTCGGCGAGCGAGTTCGAGGCCAGGCGGTTGGCGCCGTGCAGCCCCGTGCAGCCGCACTCCCCCACGGCGTACAGGCCGGGGAGCGAGGAGCGGCCCTCGAGGCTCGTCGCGACGCCGCCCATCGTGTAGTGCGCCGCCGGCGCCACCGGCACCGGCTCGCGCGCCGGGTCGAGGCCCGCGGCTTCTAGAGCGGCCACGATGTTGGGGAAGCGTGCGCGGTCGATGTCGCGCAGGTCGAGGAACACCGTGCGCCCCGCGCGCAGCTGAGACTGCACCGCGAGGGCGACCTCGTCGCGCGGGGCAAGCTCCTCGACGAAGCGCTCCCCCTGATCCGTGATCAGCGTCGCTCCCTCTCCGCGCATGGCCTCGGTCATGAGGAAGCCGTCGTGGCGCTCGTCGGGATGCACGAGGGCAGTGGGGTGGAACTGCACGAACTCGATGTCCGCGAGCGCCGCTCCGGCCGCGTGGGCCAGCGTCATGCCGACCCCCGTGGCGCCGCGGGGGTTGGACGTGCGCCGCCAGAGCGCGGCCGCGCCGCCGGTGGCCAGCACGGTGCCGCGCGCGGCGATGGGGCGGGCACCGCCCTCGGAATCCTGTGCGAGCACGCCGATGCAGCGACCGTCGTGCACCCACAGCGAGCTCGCCGAGGTGAGCTCGAGCACGTCGACGCGCTCGTGCTGCGCGGCCAGCGCCGACAGGTCGCGTGTGATGCGGCGGCCGGTGGCGCTCCCGCCGGCGTGGACCACGCGGCGGTGCGAGTGCCCACCCTCAAGGCCGAGCGCGAGCGCGCCCTTGCGGTCGGCGTCGAAGCGCACTCCGAACGACTCGAGGTCGTGCACCCGGGCGGGCGCGTCCTCGCAGAGCACGCGGGCGGCCGAGCGACGCGACGCGGCCCGCCCCGCCTTGAGCGTGTCCTCGAGATGAGCCTCCGGCGAGTCGTCCTCCGCCAGCGCCGCTGCGATCCCGCCCTGGGCCCAATAGCTCGCGGATTCCGCCAGCGGCGAGCGCGACACGAGTACCACCTGCGCTCCCTCACGAGCTGCCACGAGGGCCGTGTACAGGCCCGCCGCGCCCGCGCCGACCACGATCACGTCGGCCCGGCCCGCATCGGAGGTCGCGTCGTGAGCCACGGTGGCGGATTACGGTATCCGGATCGCAGCCCCGCTTTATTTCCGCCACTCGTCGTCGCTGGAGCACGACACCGGCGCGCACCCCGAGCGTGCGCCGCGCATTCCGGCGATCGAGGAAGCCATGTCCGAGCGCGACTGGCTCGGCTTCGAGTTGCGCGACGCGCCCGAGGCTTCGATCGATCAGATCGAGCGGGTGCATCCGCCGTCGCACATCGAGCACGTGCGCCGCTCGACGGAGCGCGGGGTGTCGCTGGATCCGGACACGCCCGTCTCACCAGGCTCTTTCAGCGCCGCGCTCCACTCCGCGGGCGGTGCGGTGGCGATGGTCGACGCGCTGCTGGGCGGCGATGCCCGCCTCGCGTTCTGCGGGCTGCGCCCGCCGGGCCACCATGCGGAGACGGCCACCGCGATGGGCTTCTGCCTCTTCAACAACGTCGCGGTGGCCTCCAGGCACGCGCTCGACGCCCATGGCCTGTCACGAGTCTTCGTCCTGGACTGGGACGTGCACCACGGCAACGGAACGAACGAGGTTTTCCACGGATCGAACGAGGTGCTGTTCGCGAGCCTGCACCAGTGGCCGCTCTACCCGGGCACCGGGCCGCTCGAGGACGTGGGCAGCGGAGAGGGCGAGGGCTTCTCACTCAACCTGCCGATGCCGCCCGGCTCCGGGGAGGACGAATGGCTGTCCATCGTCCAACACGTGGTGCTCCCCGCCGCGCGCGAGTTCAAGCCCGAGCTCGTGCTCGTGTCGGCAGGGTTCGACGCTCACAGGGCCGACCCGCTCGCCAACTGCATGCTCGAGACGAGCTCCTTCGGCGAGCTCGCGGGGCATGTCCGCGACCTCGCGGCGGAGCTCGACGTGCCGCTCGGCGCGGTGCTGGAGGGCGGCTACGACCTCGAGGCGCTGTCCTCCTCGGTGGTCGCCACGCTCGGCTCGCTGGCGGACGGCGCGCGGGCGCCGCGTCAGGTTGAGCGCGACGCGATCAGTGAGCGGGCGGCGTCGGCGCTCGGCCGCTACTGGCGCCTGTAGCCACCGCTGTTGGAGTGGCCGTGGGGGCGGAGCGCGGCGCCGGCGCGTGAGGTTCCGGGGCCGGGGCCTCCACCTGACCCTGCTGCGCGCCGCAGTTGGTGCAGTAGTGCTCGCGGCTCGCGACCAGCTCGCCGCAGGCGCCGCAGCGGCTCGACACGCCGGAGGCGAGCAGCTCCTCGAGCGTCTTCTTCTCGTCGAGCGCCTGCGCGATCGTGCGTACCTCTGCGTCCACGGCTTCGAGCTCGTTGGTGCGCCCGTCGAGCAGTTCCGCCGCGCCGTTCTGCTCGTGCTTCGAGTCGAGCACGAGCCCGCCCACCTCGCGCATCAGCGCCTCGCGGCGGCGGCGCAGCGCGCGCAGCCGGCGGCGCATCAGAGTGCGCTCGCGCGCTGTGGGTCCGTGCTGCTCACCCGGGTCGGTCCCTGCGGGCACCTTCGTACCGGCGGCGGTGCTGTTGACCCGCTGCTTGGAGCGGTCGAAAAGGCGTCTCAGGAGTGCTGGCATGTTTCTCCGGGCAGGCTGAAGACTCCCCGGCGGGCCACTATACCCGCGCCCAGTGCGGCTCAGCCCACCAGATCGCGGTATGCGCAGGCCACCCGCTCGGCCATCCGTCGGCTTCCGAACAAGGCTGCGCGGGAACGCCCCTCGACGCGCGGATCGGCCTGCTCGAGGTGCTGGGCGAGCGCGCGCTGCCAGGCGTCGCGCTGGAAGGGCGCGCAGAGCGTGCCGGGAACGCCGCTCAGCGCGAGCGGCGCGATGCCGACGTCGGTGGCGAGCACGGGCACGTCGCAGGCGAGCGCCTCGAGCGGCGCGAGTCCGAAGCCCTCGCGCTCCGAGGTCACCACCACGGCGTTGGCGGCGTTGATGTAGAGCGGCACGCGCTCGGGAGGGGTGTTGTCGTAGTGGATGAGCTCGACATCGTCGGGCACGAGCTGGCGGGCGAGGTCCACCCGCTTCTCCGGGCGCGCGGGATCGGCGGGGAAGAGCAGGTAGCGGCCGTTTGGGTCGAGGCCGAGCTCCTGCCTGGCCTCGGCGCGCGCGATCGGCTTGAGGCGATCGAGGTCGATGCCGCAGGGCAGCACCGCCACCCGGCGCCGCGTGCCAGGCCCGCCGAGCCCGGCCGCCTCGGAGCGGGCGAGCCCGGCCGAGACGGTGGCCGGCAGGTCGCTGAGCCGCGCGACGAGGCGCGAGATCGGCGCCACCTTGCCGAGCCGCAGGTCGTCGCCGTGGAATGTCACGGCGTGCGCCTTCGCCCCGCGGACCGCCAGCGCGCAGAAGCCGGTGAGCCCGTAGTGCGAGTGGATGACGTCGTAGTCGGAGCCGCGGAACTTGCGCCTCAGCGTGAGCGACTCGCTCAGGTAGGGACGGATGCCGCCCGGCGGGTCGAAGCTGTGGAGGTCGACCTCGAGGCCGTCGATCGCGCGCAGCGCCTCCACCTGATCGCGGACGAACGGGCCGAGCCCCGGCCGCCGCGCCGTCGGGTACAGGTTGGTGATCACCAGCACGCGCACGGGCGGGAACTTATCCGCCGCGCCCGCGGCTGCCTCAGCGGCGCAGGGTCTCGAGCAGCTGCCGCGTGCTCGACGAAGGCGCGATCCCGAGCTCGCCGAGCACTCGCTCGCAGCGGCGGTAGGCGGTGATCACCCGGTCCTCGTCGCCGATTGCGCCCGCGATCCGCATCTCGAGCCGGTGCGCGCCCTCGCGGAACGGGTCCTCGTCGAGGATCGCCTCCACAAGGCGGGTGGCCTCCGGGTAGCGGCCCGCGGCGAAGGCCAGCTCGGCGGCGTCCTGGTGGGCGTCGGCCACCAGCCGCGCAAGCCGCTCGCGGCGCTCCTCTGCCCAGCCGGCGCCCATGCCCGGGAGGTAGTCGCCGCGCTCGGGGATCGCGAGCGCGGCAAGGGTCGCGTCAAGGCGCTGCTCGCCCTGGAGCCGCGCAGCCTCGGCGAGCATCGACTCGAGCCGCACGGACTCGCTCGACACCTGGAGCGACTCCTCGAGCGACACGCCCGAGCCGTCGGACACGAGCCGCACGTCCTCCGGCAGCACCTCGCGCAGCTGGTGCACGGCCTGGCGGAGGTAGGAGCGGGCGGAGTCGTCCGAGCGGCCGTCGAAGAGCGCGGTGAGGAGCTCGTCGCGGCTCGCCTCGGGGCGCTGCCGGCTCGTGAGGTAGGCGAGCAGCTCGTAGCTCTTCGCGATCCGCGGCCGCGGCGCCGGCGCGCCGTCCACGAGGATCGCCGGCTCGCCGAACTCGCGCAGCTCGACGCCCGCCGAGAACGGCACCTCGACCGCAAGGTCCTGCGCGCGCAGCGCGCGGCCCAGCTCGTGCCAGGGCGAGTCGGCGCGCGGCTCGGAGTCGAGCCGGCGGGTGACGACCGCAGGGAAGTCGGCGAGCGCCAGCAGCAGGTAGTGGTTCGAGCCCTGGAAGCGGGCCGCGTCGTAGGCGAGGTCGGCCGCGGCGTCGGATCCGTCCTCGTCACCCGTGCGCCAGCGCGCCTCGCTGAGGTAGACGGCGGCGGTGGGCAGCTCGAGCAGGCGGTCGCTCGCGGTGATCGTCATCACGGCGCGTTCCAGGTGGTAGAGCGCGGCCTCGTTTTCATCCTTGACGAGCAGCGACAGCCCGCGCCAGATGTCCGCCTGCTCCCCGATGAACCGGTACTCGCTGGCGGCCTGGCGGTCCTCGAGCCGGTCGAGCACGGCGATGGCCGCGTCGGGGTTGCGGTTGAGGCGGATCTCCTGCTTCGCCTCGATCAGCTCGTTGAGCATCACGAACACGAGCGAGCCGCTCGCGCGCGTGAGCTCACGGCCGCGGAGCACGGCGGCGCGCGCCTCCTCGGGACGGCGGAGGTCGGTGAGGATCTCCGGCCCGACCATCGCGTGCAGCCACACGTGCGCCCAGCCGCCCATCTGCGCGCGCTGGTACAGCTCGAGCGCCTGCTCGGGGTGACCGGTGGCGCGCAGGAGGCCGATCCGCCACGGCTCGGTGACGGCCGCGGTCCAGCCTGACGCCTGCGCCTCGCCGAGCATCTGCAGCCGGCCGTGCGCGTACGCCACGCGCATCACGAGCGCGTCGAGCGGGCTGCCGCTGAGCACGGGATCGATCCGGCGGTCGCCTGCCAACTTGTGGTCGACGAGATTGAGCGTGAAGCGCACCGCCTCGATCTCCGGGCTCTCGCCGGCGGCGTTCACCACCTCCTGGGCGTCGCGCCAGCGGCCCAGGTGCCAGTAGCTCCAGCCCATCATTCCGGCCGCACGTGGCGATTCACGTGCGAGCCGCTGGCGCGCCGAGACCATGTGCAGGCGGTCGGCCACCCGGCCGCAGCGCGCGTAGTCCTCGCGGCCGAGGGCGAGCATCATCTCGGCCACGGCGAGGGAGCTCGTACTCACCTCCGGCAGGTCGGACAGCGCCGCGAGCCAGCGCTCGGCCACGGCGTAGTCGAGGCGGTCGATTACCCGTTCGATCACGCGCTCGGCCGGGTCGAGAGCCCGCTCCGGCATGCGCGCCCGCAGGAACTCCTCCACCGCGTCCTCGTAGTGGCCCTCGCTCACGAGCAGCTCGGCGTGCGCGGCACGGACGGCGCGCACGCTGTCGCCGCCGCGTCGCTCGAGCCGCTCGAGCAGGTACTCGCGCAGGCGGGCGTGGCAGCGCATCGAGTGGCCGTCGTCGCGCCACGCCACCGGCAGGTGCTTGGCACGGAGCGAGACGAGCCGTTCCGCCGCGTTCGGCTCGCCCAGCGCCTCGGCGCGCTCGGCGGTCACGTCGTCGAGCACCGAGGTGGTGATGAGGAACTCGCGGTCCTCGTCGGTGAGGAGGTCGAGGATCTGGGAGGAGAGGTAGCCGTGCAGCGCGTCGGCCTCGCCGCCCATGCCGGCGACGTGCTGGTTGGAGCGCCAGGCCTCGAACAGCACGCCGGCCACCCAGCCGCCGGTGGCCTCTACCGCTTGCGTTGGGTCGATGTCCGCCCGCCCGGCGTGGGCCAGCGCCTGCGCCGCCTCCGGGGCGCGGAAGGCAAGGTCCTTCTCCTCCACTGTCACGCTGCCGCCGAGCGCCGCTTTGGAGTCGAGCTCGATACTCACCTCGCGCCGGCTGATCAGCACGACGCGCAGCGACGGCGGCGCGTAGCGCACCAGGGCGGCGATGACGGCGAGCGCCTCGCTCGCGTCGGCGATGCGCTCGAGCTCGTCGATCACGAGCAGCAGTGGTGGGCCGCCGGCGGCCTCGGCCAGGAGGCCCGCCGCCTCGGTGTGCGGGAGCTTGGCGGCGAGCGCACGGGTGGCCACGCCGTCCGCGTCCTCCACCTCCGCGGCGAGCGCCGCCTCGAGGTAGGTCACGAGCCGGCCGGCGGCGGCGTCGGTGTCGTCGAGCGTCAGCCACGCGACGCGGCGGTCGATCCCCGCCAGCGCCTGTGCCACGGCGGTGGTCTTGCCGGAGCCAGCGGTCGCGCAGACCCAGACGAGCGGATGCGCCTCGATCAGATCGGCAAGCAGACGGTCGATGCGCTCGCGCGGAACCAGCCGCTGCGGCGGCGGAGGTACAGCGACCTTCCGGCGGATGACCTGACCCTCCACGTTGTCAAGTCCCATTGAACACCAGATCGGCGGACTGCGGACTGCGGACGGCGGACGCGTTTCGCAGGGGTTAACGGGCGGACGGGACCCTGTCCCTGATGACGGAGTTGCAGCGCCGCTACAGGCAGGCGATCGGTCGCTTCGCCACGGGGGTCACGGTGATCACGACCGTGGACGGTGATCGCCTCGCGGGGATGACCGCAAGCGCGGTGGCGTCACTGTCGCTCGATCCGCCGCTGCTGCTCGTGTGCATCAGCAACCGCCTGCCCACGCACAAGGCGCTCGAGCGAAGCCGCCAGTTCGGCGTCAACGTGCTGGGCGAGGGGGACGACAAGCTGGCGCTGCGCTTCGCCACGCCCGCCGACGACAAGTTCGCCGGCCTCGGCGTGAGCGTCGACCACGGCGTCCCACTGCTCGACTGCGCGATCGCGCGCTTCGTCTGCGACGTGCACGAGGCGCTCCCCGGCGGCGACCACTCGATCTTCATCGGCGCGATTCGCCACTGCGAGCACGTGCCGAGCCGCCGCCCGCTCCTCTACTTCGCAAGCGGGTTCGGCGGCATCCAGCAAGTGGACGACGCGCTCGGCCGAACCGCCGAGCTGCTGGGAATGACCGGGATCTGATGCTGACACCAAGGAGACAACTCACATGATCAGGACAGGCGAGCAGTACCTCGAGTCGATTCGCGACGGCCGCCGCGTTCTCTGCGGCGGCGAGATGATCGACGACCTCACGACGCACCCGAAGACGCGCGGCTACGCCCAGGCGCTGGCCGAGTACTACGACATGCACCACGACCCCGAGCACCAGGACGTGCTCACGTTCGTGGACGAGAACGGCGAGCGCTGGGCAAAGCACTGGTTCCTCCCGCGCAACAAGGAGGACCTCGTCGCCCGCCGCGAGTACCACGACTACATCTTCCGTCACTGGGCGCGCGGCTCGATGTTCACGCGTCCGCCGGCGAGCATGCTGCCGGTCTTCTACACGCTGTACCAGGACCCGGAGCCATGGGAGTCCGAGTCGCGCGGCCACGACGGCCGGCCGCTCGCGGACAACATCCGGAACGCGTGGGAGTACATGAAGTCGCAGGACCTGTCGGCGTCGCCGATGTTCCTCGACGTGCAGGGCGACCGCTCCGACCCCGACTCGGTGGCGGAGACCCCGATGCTGCGGATGGTCGACAAGAACGACGAGGGCATCGTCGTGCGCGGCTGGAAGGCGATCGGCACGGGCGTGGCGTTCGCCAACAACATCTTCATGGGCGTCCTGTGGAAGCCGGGCGCGGTGGAGGAGCAGATCGTGTTCGCGCTCGTGCCCGCCAACGACCCGGGCGTGACGCACGTTGTCCGCCCGTCGCTCGCGCAGGACGACGCCGATCCGTTTGACCGCCCGCTGGCGAGCCGGGGCGACGAGCTCGACGGCATGGCGTACTTCGACGACGTCCTGATTCCGTGGGACAAGGTCTTCCATATCGGGAACCCCGACCACGCGAAGTTCTATCCCCAGCGGTTGTTCGACTGGATCCACGCCGAGACGCAGATCCGCCACGTGGTGAACGCCGAGATGATCGCCGGGCTCGGCGTCCTGATCACGGAGGCGCTGGGCACCGCACAGGCGCCGATCGTGGCCTCGCAGGTGGCGGACCTGATCCGCTTCCGCGAGACCTGCCGCGCCTTCACCATCGCCGCCGAGGAGACCGGCTTCATGTCACCGGGCGGCCTCTACAAGCCCAACAACATCTTTGTGGACTTCGGCCGGGCCTACTACCTGGAGAACGTCCACAACATGATCGAGATCCTGATCGACTTCTGCGGGCGCGGCGTGGTCGTGTACCCGACGAAGGCGGATCTCGACAATCCAGAGCTCGGCGGCGCGCTTCGCGCGGCGCTGCGCGGCCACAACACGAGCGCGGAGGACCGCACCAAGATCTTCCGCATGATCCACGAGCGCTTCCTTTCCGAGTGGGGAGCGCGGCACGCGATGTTCGAGAAGTTCAACGGAACGCCGCTGTGGGTCATCAAGCTGCTGACGATGCAGCGCGTGGAGTACCAGGCCGACGGCCCGCTCACCGAGCTGGCCCGTCAGGTCATCGGACTCGAGGACGTGAGCGGCCTCGCGGAGCGCGCCAACGAGGAGAAGGCCGACTACCCGTCGATCCGGGTGCGGCCTGAGTACATCAAGCAGCAGGACGTCTCGACCACGCAGGACGTCGAGGCGGCGAAGGCGCTCAGTTAGAGCTTGCCGCTACGGGGGTGCGCCGGCGCCCGGTAAGCCGGCGCACCACCAGCGGTGCGAGCAGGACCATGATGAGCAGCCGCAGCCCCTGGACGGCGAGGATGAAGGTGGTGTTGGCGTTCGCCCCGAAGGCAACGGCGACCACCGCGAAGAGCCCGCCCGGGGTGGTGGCGAGGTAGGCGTCGAGCAGGCTCACGGAGGTCGTGGCCTCGAGAATCAGAGCGAGGCCGAAGCAGAGCACGAGCAGGGCGCCGATCGAGAGCAGCACCGGTCCGAGCAGGCGCCCGAGCAGGCGCACCGTGTCCATCGTGAAGCGCAGGCCCACCTGGAGGCCGATCAGCGCGAAGCCGGACTGAGCGAGCAGCTGGGGGACGGTGAACTCGCCGCCCGGGATGGCGAGCACCACGACGGCCGCGAGGATCATCGGGGCGAGGAGGGTGCCGGCGGTCATCCGCGCGATGCGGGCGATCGCCACGCCCGCCAACGCGATTCCGATCGACAGCAACCAGTCCCGCGGCTCGCCAAGGGTGGACTGGCCCGTCACCGAGCCGGCGTGGTGGCCGGGGAACGCGATCGCCAGGATCAGCGGCGTGATCAACACCACCACCAGCACGCGCAGGTACTGCATGAACGCGACGATGCGGGCGTCGGCCCCGAGGTCGTCCGACATCGCGACGATGCCGGACGCCCCGCCCGCCACCGAGCCGAGCTGGGCCGTGGGCGCGTCGAGCGCCGTGAAGCGCGTGAGCGCCGCTCCGCCGGCAATGCAGATGGCCAGCGTGCCCAGGCTGACGAGGGTCACGGGCAGCCACGAGTGCGCGAGCGCCTTCAGCGCCGACGAGCGGACGAAGGCGCCGAGCACCACGCCCGTGAGCGCCTGGCCCGCGACGAACGCGGGTCCGGGGACCTCCATTCGCCCAGGCATCCAGAGCGCGACCGCGAGGCCGATGAGCAGCGCGGCGAAGAGGTACGAAGAGGGCAGCCCGGCCTCCCTGAGCGCCCAGCCGAGCGCCGCCGTGGCCGCCCCCAGCGGTATCAAGGGGGCGTACTTCCGCACCCGGCGCAGGCTACCCGGGGAGGGGGAGCCCCCGGGCAGCCGGGCCGCGCTCTAGCCCGCGGCTTCTCGCGCCGGTCGCGGCGAGGGCTCGACCCGCAGGACGCGCGCCACGCCCGCGGGGAGCACCCAGTTCCAACGTCCAAACAGCGACACCACGGCGGGCACGAGTAACGCGCGGATCACCGTGGCGTCTAACAGGATCCCCGCCGCCAGTCCGGTGGCAAGCACCTTCACGTCCGTGTCCGGTCCGGAGGCCAGCGACAGGAAGGCGAGGAACAGGATCAGCGCCGCGCTCGTCACGAGCCGCCCGGTCCTGCCGATGCCGCGCACCACGGCCGTGTTCGTGTCCGAGGTGGAGTCGTACTCCTCCCGCATGCGCGCGAGGATGAACACCTCGTAGTCCATCGAGAGGCCGAACAGGAACGCGAACACGATTATCGGTATCCATGAACTGATCGCGCCCGTCGCCGGGATGCCCCAGATCGCCTCGGAGCCGTGGCCCTCCTGCCAGATCAGGGTCATGACGCCCCAGGCCGCGGCCACGCTGATCACGTTGAGGATCACCGCCTTGGCCGGCAACAGCAGCGAGCGGAACGCCCGCGCCAAGAGCAGGAACGTGAACAACGCGATCAGGCCGATCATCAGCGGGAAGTTCCCGTAGACCGCGTCGATGAAGTCGGTGTTGGATGCCTGCTGGCCGCCGACCTTCACGTCTGAGCCCTGGTCGTGCGCCACATCCTTCACCTCGCGCACGAGGTCGCGCCCCGCCTGCGACGAGCCGTCCGGGATCGGGAAGGCGTTGACGAGCACCGTGCCGTCCTTACGCCAGGACGGGCTCTCGGGCGCCACCGCGCCGTGGATGCCGTCGACGCCGTCCATGGCGGTGACCACCTTGTCAGGCGGGGTGTTGCCGGTGATCAGCAACTCGTGCGGCAGGAGAGCGCCCGAGCCGATGCCCGACTTCTCGAGCGCCTTGAGGCCGTCCTTCGCATCGCCCTGCTTCGCGATCGTGTTCACGTCCGCGATGCCCGGGTGCAGGTTCGTGGCCGCGATCACGAGGGCGAAGAGCACGAGCAGCGCGCCGACCGCCGCGGCCCAGCGGTTGTTGACGATGCCCTGAGCCCAGCGGGTCCAGTTGCGCGACGCCTTGTCGTCCGTGCGCCGGTGTGGCCAGTCGAGCTTGTTGCCCCAGGAATGGAGCATCACGGGCAAGAGCGTCAGCGCCACGAGGACCGAGACGAGCGGGATCACCATGCCGCCATAGCCCATGCTGCGCAGGAACGGGAGCGGAAGGACGATCAGCGCGAGCAGGCCGATGGCGACGGTGGTGCCGCTGAACACGACCGCGCGTCCCGCCGTGTTCATCGCGCGCACGATCGCCTCGTCGCCCTCATAGCCATGCGCCCGCTCCTCGCGCCAGCGGACGACGACGAGCAGCGAGTAGTCGATGGCCACGCCGAGTCCGATCAGCGCGATCAGGAACTGGACGACGGGGGAGATGCCGGTGATCGTCGTGAGCCCGTAGACGATCAGGAAGCTGGTCATGATCGATGGGATTGCCATCAGCCAGGGGATCAGCGCGAGGAACGAGGCGAAGACGAACGCGAGCACGATGAGCGCGCCGAGTCCGCCGATCACAGCCTCGAGCAGGACCCCGGGCCCGTTGCCTCCGCCGCCCGCCTGTGCCTGCAGCGCCTCGTAGCCGGTGAGGTGCACCGGGGCGCCGCCGATCGTCGTGCCCTTGAGCGCGGCGCGCAGGTGCTTCTCGGCGTCGGGATTGCCTCCGAAGGGCTGGTCGGGCGCGGCCGGCGGGTAGACGATTGCGAAGACGGTGTGGCCGTCCTTCGAGACGAAGGCCTTGTTGCCGCTCGAGCCGTAGCCGGACACGCGCGCGCCCGGGATGGTCTTCTCGGCCGTCTGTTCGATCCCGCGCAGGTCGGCGCGGATACCGGGATCGTCGACCGACTTGCCGGCGGGCAGCGTGACCACCGGGAGCAGCGCGCCGGTGTCGCTCCCCGTGTCGTTGTAGATCTTCGCGATCTGGGCGTTCGTCTCCCAGCCCTCGCGGCCCGGGACGGAGAACTTCTGGTCCATCGCCTTGGTCGCGTTGTTGACGGTGGCGATCCCGACGATCGTGAGCACGAGCCAGGCGATCACGACGAGACGACGATGACGGAGAGTCCAGCGAGTCATTTGTTCCATGAACGCTTTGTATCACAAACGATTCGGGTAACGTAGAGTTCTCGTGACGATGCTTGGGGAAGAGCGTCCGCCCTCCGCACTAGCGGACTACACGGGCTTCTTGATGAACTGGGTGGCCAACCGCTCGCGCGCGTCATTCGCGCGCGCGCTGCACGACCGCTGCGGTTTGCACCCGCGCGAGTTCGGCGTGCTGACCGTGCTCGCGCGCAACGCCGGGGTCACGCAGCAGGAGATCGGCGCGGACTCCGGCGTCGACCCGAGCACGATGGTCGCCACGCTCGATTCGCTCGAGGCGCGCGGCCTGGCGGAGCGGCGCCCGCACCCCGACGACCGGCGCAAGCGCTCCGTCTACCTCACGCCGGCGGGCGAGGAGACGCTGCGGGAGGGACGCAAGCTCGCCGCGCAGGTGGGCAAGGAGGTCTTCGCGCCGCTGACCGCCGACGAGCGCAAGCAGCTGCACTCGCTGCTTCGGAAGCTGAGCGGACTCGACGCCGACTGAGAGCCGTGAGAGGGTGGCGCCATGCGCGCGCTTCTCGTCTCAATCGTGGTCGCCGCCGCTGTCGCCATCGTCGCTCCCGCGGCCAGCGCCTACCGGCTCCCGTACGCGGTGTTCAAGGTCAGCGTGACGGGCACGCAGACGACGCAGGTGAGCGGCGCGGACGAGTGCCAGGACGACGTCGGCACCGTCGCGCCGGCAACGGCGAGCTCGACGGCCAGCTTCAAGACGACGAAGCCGAAGAAGCTCGAGTTCTACAAGCCCGACAAGCTGATCACCGTCGTCCCGCCGGGGCGCGGCGGCGGCAACACGAAGATCAAGGGAGCGGGCAGCCTCACCCGGCAGAGCGGTTTCGCCCTGAACGGCACTTTGCCTCCGGTCTGCGCCGGCGGGCAGCCGAACCCGGGTTGCGGCACCACCCAGCTCAGCAGCGTCGTCTTCCTGGTCCAGGGTGGAGTGAACTCGGTGAACCTCCAGGTGAGCGCGATCAAGCCCAGCCCGGGGATCTGCCCGGTGCCCGCCTCATTCGAGTTCCCGGAGCTAGTGCAGCCAGGCGACAACGGCACCGGCGCTCACATCGTCCACTTCTCAGCGAGGGTCCCGCGCAGCCTGCTCAACCCGCACAAGCACGTGGTCGTGATCCACGGCTCGGGCGAGGCGACGAACAAGGGTCAGGAAGGCGCCATCCACGTGACGAGCGCCACCACGACGCTCAAGTTCACGATGCGACTGGTGCGCGTGCGGTTGCGCTGAGCTCGTAGGCGCCGGGCTCGAGTGTCGCGGTGCGGCGGCGGTAGGCCGTCCACTGCCACGGCCACTGGCTCGGGTCGTTGCCGTTCTCGTCCACGTACCAGTTGGTGCAGCCGGCGTGCCAGACCGTGTCGGCGAGCGCGGCGCGCAGCTCCCGGTCGAAAGCGTCGGCGGTCGCCCGCTTCACCTCGATGCGGTCAGCACCGCGGCCGTCGAGTTCCCGCAGCGCCGCAATTACGTGCCGGATGCCGGCCTCGAGCTGGTAGATGATCGACACGGCGCCGCCGTTGGTGTTCGGCCCGTAGAGCAGGAACATGTTCGGGAAGCCCGGGACGCTCAGCCCGAGGTACGCGCGCGCCACGTCCTGCCACTCCTCGTCCAGCGTGCGACCGCCCGGCCCCACGACCTGCATCGGTGCGACGAAGGCATGTGACTTGAAGCCGGTGGCGAGGATCAGCACGTCGGCGGGGCGCTCCGTGCCGTCCGCGGTCCGGATGCCGGCCGGCGTGATCTCCGCGATGCGGTCGGTCACGAGCTCGACGTTGGGCCGCGTGAGCGTGGGATACCAGTCGTCGGTGAGCATGATCCGCTTGCAGCCCAGCTCGTCGGTGGGAGTCACCTTGCGACGCAGCTCCGGGTCCTTGATCGCGCGGTTGATCTGGTGGCGAGCGGAAGCGCGGAACAACGGCAGGAGCCACTTGCGGGAGGTCATCGCGGCGGTGGCGGTTTCCAGGAAGGCGAACGTGGCCGCGCGGTCGACGCGCCGCAGGATCGGGAAGCGCTCGAACAACCGCTTGGTGCGCTCGCGGTACTCGAAGTCGTTCTTCGCCAGCGTCCATCCCGGCGAGCGCTGGTAGACGTCGACCTGCTGGACGAGCGGCTGGATCGCGGGGACGGTCTGAATCGCGCTGCAGCCGGTGCCGATCACGGCGACGCGCTTCCCCTTGAGCTCCACGTCGTGCCGCCACTCGGCGGTGTGGAAGGCCGGCCCCTCGAAGCTGTCGAGCCCTGGCAGCGGCGGCACGCTCGGCAGGGAGAGCTGGCCGCATGCGGTGACGAGGACATCGGCCTCGTGCTCGCCCGCACTCGTCTGGAGCACCCACTTCCCGCGCTCCTCGTCCCAGTGCGCGCGCTCTACCTCGGTGCCCGTCTTGATCCGGTCGAAGACGCCCTCGCGGCGCGCCACGTGCTCGATGTAGGCCCGGATCTCCGCCTGCGGCGCGAAGCGGCGCGACCAGCGCGGGTTGGGCGCGAAGGAGAACTCGTACAAGGTCGACTGCACATCGCAGGCCGCGCCCGGATAGGTGTTGTGGAACCAGACGCCGCCGATCCGCTCGCCCTTCTCGAACACGGTCACGTCGTCGTAGCCGGCGCGCTTCAGCATCACCGCGGTGCCGACTCCGCCGAAGCCGGCCCCTATGACCGCCACCGAACGCGTGGGCTTCGCGCCGTTCGTGCTCATCCAGGAGGAGACTATTCCCCTCAGGCGCCCGAGACCATCGTCTCCTCGTCCTTCCAGTACGGCGCGCGCAGCTCGCGCTTGAGGAGCTTGCCTGCGCCCGACTTGGGCAGCGGCTCGGCGGCGAACTCCACCCGCTTCGGCACCTTGTAGCCCGCGATCGCAACGCGGCAGTGCTGGATCAGTTCGTCCTCGCTCACAGGCGCGCGCAGCACCACCACGGCGTGGACGGCTTCGCCCCAGCGCTCGTCGGGGATGCCGAACACCGCCGCCTCGAGCACTGCCGGGTGGCGGTAGAGGACCTCCTCCACCTCCACGCTGTACACGTTCTCGCCGCCCGTGACGATCATGTCCTTCACGCGGTCGACGAGGAACACGAAGGCGTCCTCGTCCATGTAGCCGAGGTCGCCGGTGCGGTACCAGCCGGCGCGGAGCGCGGCGGCTGTCTCGTCCGGCTTGTTCCAGTAGCCCACCATCACGTTCGGGCCGCGGATCACCACCTCGCCGACCTCGCCGCGCGCCATCAGCTCGCCGCCGGGACCCATGATCTCCACGTCGACGCCCACGGCGGGCTGGCCGCACGACCCCGCCTGCGGCCCGTCGAGGATCCGCTCCTCGTGCTGCAGCGTGGTGGCAATCGGAGACGTCTCGGTGGCGCCGTAGATGTGAAGGAGTTCGGCGTCGGGGAACGCGCTGCGCGCGCGGCGCAGGGTCTCGGTGGCGCTCGGGGCGCCACCATGGGCGATGAGGCGCAGGCTCGCGACGTCGCGTGGACGCGCCACCTGCTCCTCGCTCATCGCGGCGAGCATGCTCGGCACTACGAGGGTCGCGGTCACGCCGTGGGTCTCGATCAGGTCGAGCGCCGCGGCCGGCTCGAACGCCGGCAGCATCACCTGGTTCCCGCCGTGCCAGATGGTGGCGAGGACGGCGATCGTGCCGGCGGCGTGGAACATCGGCGCGGCCACGAGCCAGCAGGTGTCCGGGTCGAACGGCCAGCAGGCCTGGAAGTGGAACGCGTTCGCGACGAGGTTGCGGTGGGTGAGCATCACGCCCTTGGCCGTGCCCGTCGTGCCGCCGGTGTAGAAGAGTCCGGCGAGCGTGTCCTCGGGGAGCGCGCTCGGGAAGTCGGTCGGCGTGGCGTCGTGAAGCAGCGCCTCGTAGCCGTCGGCCATCGACAGGTCGACCACGTGCTCGACGCAATCGGGCACGCCGTCGACCTCGAGCGCGGTGAAGAGGACCTTCGCTCCGGAGTCGGCCATCGCGTACGTCAGCTCCGACGAACTGTGGCGCTGGTTGAGCGGCACGAGCACGCGGCCGCTGCCCGATATGGCCTGGTACAGCTCGAGGTAGGTGTGACAGTTCGGCGCGACCACGGCCACGCGCTCCCCGGGATGGACCCCGAGGTCGTCGAGCGCGCCGGCGAGACGGCGGCAGCGCTCCCAGCTCTCGGCGTAGGTGAGCTCGACGTCGCCGCAGCTGACGGCGCGGCGGTCCGCCGCGACTTGGACTGCGCGCCGCAGCGGCGTGATCATCGAAGGCATCAGGCCGACTCCTTCACCCAGAGTGGGGACAGCGTTCTGAGCAGCCTAACGGGCGCAGATGTGCCATCTTGTTAAGCGTGAGGAGGGGACTCGCCACGGTGCTCTGCGCGCTCGCTGCGCCCATCCTGTGCGCGCTGTTCGGGGCCGGCCTCGCCGAGGCGCGCCTCACCGCGCGCGGCAGCGCCGAGCAGGTCCAGGTGACTGGGGTGGGGCACGGCGCGAAGGTCAAACTCTTCAATCGCGCCGGCCACAAGGTGAAGTCGCGCCGCGCGGACTCGCTAGGCGGAGTCGTCTTCCGGGGCGTCAAGCCGGGGCGCGGCTACCGGGTCACGAGCGGCGGGAAGAAGTCCGCTCGCTTCCGGGTGCTCTCCGACCGGCCGGCGCCGCCCAGCACGAAGATCTACAAGCAGAAGATCCCGGCGAACGGCTACGGCTACCTGAGTACGCGCGACGGCACCAAGCTCGCCATCGACGTGCACCTGCCCGCCGGCTCGGGTCCGTTCCCCACGCTGATCGAGTACTCGGGCTACGGCTACGCGAATCCCGGCGGCGCGGAGAGCTCGATCGAGCAGATCGCGACGCTGCTCGGCTTCGCGGTCGTCGACGTCAACATGCGCGGCACCGGCTGCTCGGGCGGCGCGTTCGACTACTTCGAGCCGCTCCAGTCACTCGACGGCTACGACGTGGTCGAGACGGTGGCGCGGCAGCCGTGGGTGCTGCACCACAAGGTCGGGATGATGGGCGTCTCCTACGGCGGGATCAGCCAGCTGTTCGTCGCCCAGATGCGACCGCCGAGCCTCGCCGCGATCGCGCCGCTGTCGGTGATCGACAACACGCAGACGACGCTCTATCCGGGCGGCATCCTGAACACCGGCTTCGCGCTCTCCTGGGCCAAGGACCGGGTGCACGACGCCAAGCCCGCGTCGCGGACCGGCGGCCAGGCCTGGGCGCTCAAGCAGATCAAGGCGGGTGACAAGACCTGCAAGGCCAACCAGGCGCTTCACGGCGAGGCCGTCGATCTGATCGCCAAGACCTACCGCAACAACTTCTACATGCCGAAGGTGGCCGACCCGCTCGCCCCGATCACCTTCGTCCACAAGATCAAGGTGCCGACCTACATGGCCTGTCAGTGGACCGACGAGCAGACGGGTGGCCACTGCGCGGATCTCGCCGAGCACTTCACCGGTACGCGGCGCAAGTGGTTCACCTTCACGAACGGCGTGCACACCGACTCGCTCGACCCTGCGACGTTCAACCGCTGGTACGACTTCCTCGAGCTGTACGTGGCGAAGCAGAAGCCGCAACTCTCGGACGGGGTGAAGGCGCTGGCGCCGACGATCTACACCGCCGCGCTCGGGATCCCGGACATCACGCTGCCGCCCGATCCGATCCAGTCGCAGCCCGACTACGCGAGCGCGCTGTCGGCGTTCCAGGCGCTGCCGCCCGTCCGGATCCTGTTCGACAACGGCGCGGGCGGCTCGCAGCCGGGCCAGCCGTATCCGGGCTTCGAGCAGTCGTTCCCGAGCTTCCCGCTGCGGGGTACGAGCGCGCGCTCGTGGTTCCTCGCGGACGGCGGCGCGCTGGCGGATGCGAAGCCTGCCGCGGCCGGCAGCGACGCGTTCACCTGGAACAAGGCCGCGCGTCCGGCCACCGACTTCACCGGGGACACCGGCGCGGGCACGAACGGGCTCTGGACGGCGACGCCTCCCTACAACTGGGTCTCGCCGCCGACAGGTTCCGCGGCGTCGTACATCACGGCCCCGCTCGGCTCGAACGCGGTGGTGGTGGGCGCCGGCTACGTGCAGGCGTGGATCAAGTCGCCCGCCAAGGACGTGGACCTGCAGGTGACGGTGTCCGAGGTGCGCCCGGACGGCAAGGAGACGTTCGTGCAGGGCGGCTGGCTGCGGGCGAGTATGCGCAAACTCGACGCGCGCAAGAGCAAGCCGCTCGAGCAGGTGCTCAGCCTGCGGCGCAAGGACGCCGCGCCGCTGCCGCACGGAAAGTTCGCCAAGGTCGTGATCCCGCTCTACTACGAGGGCCACGCGTACCGCGCGGGCTCGCGGATCCGGATCACGATCAGCGCGCCGAACGGCGACCAGCCGGTGTGGGCGTTCGGCAGCACGGTGCCACGTGGGAAGACGACCGTGACGGTCGGCCACGGCGGCTCGATGCCGTCACAGCTCGTCCTCCCGTTGGTGTCGGGCGTGAACGTGCCCACCCCGCTGCCGCCGTGCCCGGGGCTGCGCGGCGAGCCCTGCCGGACCTACCAGCCGCCGGCTTAGTCGCGCGGCGGAATCGCCTGCACGGCCCAGGCGTTGCCGTCCGGGTCGTTGAAGAAGACGAAGTCGCCCCAGGGGAAGTTCTGCACGTCGCTCACCTCGACGCCCCGCTCCGCGAGCTCGTCGTGGGCGGCCTGGATGTCTCCGACCACGAGCTGGAGGCCCTGCATCGATCCGGGCTCCATGGTCGAGCCGAGCCCGGTGCCGATCGCGATCGAGCAGCCTGAGCCGGGCGGCGTCAGCTGGACGAAGCGCATCTCGTCGCTCACCTCGTGGTCGTGGTCGGCGTTGAAGCCGACCTTGTCGACGTAGAACTCCTTCGCGCGATCCACATCGGAGACGGGCACCTGGATGAGTTCGAGCTTCCAGTCCATGCGGTGCGCGAGCCTATCGTCTGAACATGAACGTCCTTCTTCGCCCACTGGCACCCGGTGACGAGGAGGAGCTGCTCCGCATCCACCGGACGCCCGAGGTGGCCAGGTGGTGGGACGAGCCCTTTGACGGCTTCCCCTGGGACGAGCCCGAGTCGACCCGCTTCACGGTCCTCGTGAACGATCGGATCGCCGGGATGATCCAGTACGCGGAGGAGACCGAGCCGAAGTACCGGCACGCCTCGATCGATCTGTTCATCGACCCCGCGTTGCACGGGCAGGGAGTCGGCACGGAGGCGGTGCGCCAGATGGTGCGCATGCTCATCGAGGAGCGCGGCCACCACCGGATCACGATCGACCCGGCCACCGACAACGCAGCCGCGTTGCGCAGCTACGAGAAGGTCGGCTTCAAGCCGGTGGGCGTGATGCGCCAACACGAGCGCGACGCGGACGGCGAGGGCTGGCACGACAGCCTGCTGATGGAGCTGCTCGCAAGCGAGTGGAATCTGCCGCGCTCGCAGGCCAAGCAGTAGTGCTGCCGGCGTAGTTCATCTGTCCATTCCCCGGCTCAAATACCCCAGATCGGGCAGCCCCGCTCACGTACCATTTTCTATTGGTGGACGAGCGGGGGGATGCGACTGGGCGGCGGCCCACAGCGCCGAGCGCGCGGAGATCACAGTGGTCCGTTAGGACCCATCTGGCGCTGATCGTCGGCGTCGCGGCCGTGGCGATCGCGGGGGCGACTGCCTACGGCTACCTCTGGAGCGCGGGACACGCGCGCTCCACGGCAAAGAAGGAGATGACCCTCGAGGCGAAGCGCGCCGCGGCCCTGATCGCCTCCTCCACCGCCGCGGCCAAGCAGTCCGTCGCTCAGCTGACCGCGCAGCCGGGGCTCGAGAAGGCGTTCACGCCGGCGGGCGCCAAGAACTGCCAGCTGTCGGTCGAGGGCTCCGAGGCGTTTCCGAGCCTGCGGCTCGACATCGTGACGGCGGGTGGCCGCGTGGGCTGCTCATCGCAGCCCTCGCCCGCCGTCCTTGCGCCCGCGGTCCACCGCGGCAGCCCCTGGCTCGCGCGCGCCTTGCGTGCGAAGGGTCCGATCGTGGTCTGGGACGCGACCGACGCCGCCACGCACCAGAGCGCGGTGGCTGTGGCAGCGCCGCTGATTGCGGGCGGCAAGGCGGTGGGGGCCGTTGTCGCCTTCCAGCACGTGCCGCAGGCGGCCGCCGCGCTGGCCACCAACGTCGGCGGCTCGGACCACCCGAGCTTCACCGTGGTCGAGACCGCGAACCGGTCGCTCGTGTCCGCGTCCGAGCGGGCCCAGGGTCGAACGGACATCGGCGGCTTCCGCGACCTGAAGGCCCAGGGGGAGTGGGCCGGCATCGACGGTTCGCAGCGGCTGTTCGGCTCCGCCACGGTGCCCGGCAGCGGCTGGCGCGTCTACGCAGGTGTGCGGCGCTCCGCCGTGCTCGCCGAGGCCCACGGGGCGCTCACGCGCCAGGTGCTCATCGGCGTCGTCGCGCTGCTGGTCCTGATCGCCGGCGGCTGGATCCTCAACCGGCGCGTCGCCGGTCCGCTGCGTGGGCTGTCGCGAGCCGTCATGCGCGCGGGGCGGAAGGAGGACGACGCGCGGGTGGAGGAGGCCGGCACGGCGGAGCTCGTCTCGCTGGCGCGCCAGTTCAACGCGATGCTCGACCTGCGGGAGGGGCATGAGGCCGAGCTCGGCTACCAGGCGACGCACGACGCGCTCACCGGCCTGCCCAACGCGACCCTCTTCCGCGAGCGGCTCGACGAGGTGCTCGTCCCGGGCAACCTCGGCGCCGGCGTGGCGGTGATCTGCCTGCGGGTGGACCGGCTCGACGTGGTTAACGAGGGCTTCGGCCGGGGTACCGGCGATCGCGTGCTCGCCGAGGTGGCCACGAGGCTTTCCACGGCTCTCCGGCCGGGCGATACGTTGGCGCGCTCCGGCGACGAGTTCCTGATCTTGTGCCTCGACGCCGCCGAGCAGTCTGCCTTGAACGCCGCCATGCGCTTCCACGCGTGCCTGTCGGAGCCCTTCCGCGGGCCGGTGTCGGACATCGTGCTTCACGCCACCGTCGGCGTCACGCGCGCGCACGGCTCTGGCAGCGCCGACCAGCTACTCAGGGAAGCGGACTCCGCGATGCGGGAGGCCGCGCGGAAGGGCCACGAGATGCACCGCTTCGACCCGGAGGCTCACTTCCGGGCGACCGAGCACCTGGAGGCGGAGAACGCCTTGCGCACCGCCCTGCAGGAGGATCAGCTCCGCGTGTACTACCAGCCGCTCGTGGAGGTGCCGAGCGGCAGGATCGTCGGCTGCGAGGCGCTCGTGCGCTGGCGCCATCCCGAGCGCGGGCTCGTGCTGCCGGCCGAGTTCCTGCCGATCGCGGAGGACACCCGCCAGATCGAGGCGATCGATCGCTGGGTGCTCACCCGCGCGTGCGAGCAGGCGGCGGACTGGGCGGCCGCGGGGCACCCGCTGCGGATCTCCGTGAATGTCGCCGCCGGCCAGCTCGGCACCGATGCGTTCGAGCGCTTCGTCGGAGAGGTGCTCAGGGAGACGGGCCTCGCGCCCGAGCAGCTCTGCTTCGAGATCACCGAGTCCTCGCTCATGCGCAAGGCGGCGCGCGAGTCCGAGCACCTGTACGGCCTCAAGCGCCTGGGCGTCGTGCTCTCGATCGACGACTTCGGCACCGGCTACTCGTCGCTCTCCTACCTGCACCAGCTGCCGGTGGACGAAATCAAGATCGACCGCTCGTTCATCAAGCGGCTGGGTCCGGGCAGGCGAGACCGGCACCTGGTCGAGGCGATCGTCGGTATGGCGCGCGCGCTAGACCTCGAGGTGGTCGCCGAGGGCGTCGAGTCCGAGCAGCAGCTGAAGGTGCTGGCCGGGCTCGAGTGCGAACGGGCCCAGGGCTACCTGTTCGGCCGCCCGCAGCCGGCGGATCAGATCCTGCCGCTCGTGATCGAGTCGGAGCAGCAGGACGAGCCGCTGGAGGCCGTGATGGGCTCCCGCACACGGGTTGTCACAAAGACGTAGCTGACTTGTAGCGCTCAGGTCTAGAGCCGTTACGCGCGCCGCGCGAGCATCGCCTCCTGGTTTGTTCACGGGCAAGGAGGCAGAAAATGGATCGCATCTTCGCCGGCGTGCGGCGCGGGCTACGAGGGTTGGGACGGCTTGGCCGGCAGGCGGGTCAGGGCACCGTCGAGTACGTCGCGCTGATCCTGCTGGTCGCGCTGATCATGGCCGGGGTCGTGACGGCGATGAAGGGCTACAAGACCGACCAGGGCAAGTCACTGGGCGACACGGTCCTACAGAAGATCAAGGACTCGGTCGACCACGTTCAGTTCTGAGGTGATCGCCGGAATCGCCCTTTCACCAGCCGGCTGATCTGGCCGGCCTCCGGCACCTTGAGCAGCAGGACGCCGCCGGTGTACACGGCGAGGCCGACGGCGATGCCCGCGCCCAGGGAGATGATCTGGGCGACGAGCGAGCGGCCGAGGGCGCTGTCGAGCGTGTGCCAGACGAGCCATGCCGATCCGGAGAGGGCGGCGCCCGCGGCGAGCATCCGGGCGACCGCCGAGGCCGTGGCTCGTCCCTCGATGCCGCCCAGGTCGTGGCGCAGGACGTACATCTGGAAGAAGGTCATCGCCGCGGTGCCGGCCACCGTGCCGAGCACGACGCCAGAGATGCCGAACGGCCCGTAGAGGGCGGCCGCCACCGCTGCGTTGACGCCGAGGTTCGTGAAGGCGAACGCGATCATGATCCAGGTGCGCTGGAGGCTGAAGAACGTGCGCGAGTAGAGAAGGGTCATTCCCTCGAACGGGAGCGTGACCGCCCACCAGACGAGCGCGTGCGAGACGAGGTGGGTGGCCTCCGGCGTGAACTCGCCGCGCTGGTAGACGAGCCGTGTCGTCGGCACCGACAGAACGATCAAGAGCAGTGCGGCCGGGATCAGAAGCAGGCAGATCTGGCGGATGGCGTTGGCCATCGTGTGGCGCAGGTCGTCCAACTCGCCGCGCACGGCGTGGCGCGCGAGCGTGGGAAAGATGACCGTTGCGATCGCCACCGAGAAGAGGCCCTGCGGAAGCTGGGACAGCCTGAAGGCGCGGTCGATGGCCGCGGGTGCCTCGCTCGAGACGAAGGTGGCGAAGAGCGAGTCCACGAGCAGGTTGAGGCTCACGATGCCGAGCGCGATCGTCACCGGCAGCATCAGCTTCAGGACGCGGCGCACGTTCTCGTTGCGCCAGTCGAGCGTGAACGTGATGCTCCCGCCGCGCCCGCGCAGCCACGGAATCGGCAGCAGAAACTGAACGATCGTCCCGCCCAGGATTCCGATCGCGTAGGCGTAGATCCGCTTGCCCTCCGGGAACACGGGCGTCAGGCCGATCAGGCAGCCGATCACGACGATGTTCCACGCCAGCGGCGCAAGCGCCGGCGCGGCGAAGTGGTCGAACGCGTAGAGCATCCCCACGATCAGGCCCGAGAGGCCGAGCAGCGGGACGCTCAGGAAGACGATCTGCGCGAGGTGGACCGTGAGATTCTTGAGCTCCGGGTTGTCGTGGAAGCCCGGAGCAAAGAGCGGCATCACCAGCGGCGCGACGAGGACGAAGATCGCGGTGAGCGCACCCATCACGAGGCAGATCAGCCAGAACAGGACGGACGCCACGTGGAACGCCTCCCGCTTCTTGCCGCGCTCGAGCAGCTCGGTGAACACCGGGACGAAGCCCGCCTGCAGCGGGCCCTCCGCGAACAGCGCGCGCAGCACGTTCGGCACCTGGTAGGCGATCGTGAACGCGGACATCGGGCCGGTGACGCCGAACTTGCTCGCCGCCACCACCTCGCGCGCGAGCCCGGCGATCCGCGAGAGCGCGGTCGCGAACGAGAAGAACGCGGTGTTCCTGACGATGTGGCGGCGGTGCTCAGCCGCGTCGCGCGCTGGCGGCGTCTGGGTCTCGGTGTCCGTGGCGTGGCTCACTAGGCTGGCGGGGTGCTTCAAGCTATCGCCGTACCCGGCCGCCGCTGCCCGCCATGTGCGGAATAGCCGGCATCCACGCGCCGGCCGGCGGGGCCGACGCGGAGCTGGTGCGCGCGATGACCGCGCGCCTCGAGCACCGGGGCCCGGACGGGGAGGGCTACCACTCGGCGGAGCGCGTCGCGCTCGGCATGCGCCGGCTCGCGATCATCGACCCCGAGCACGGCCACCAGCCGCTTTTCAACGAGGCAGGCGACGTGGTCGTCCTCTTCAACGGCGAGATCTACAACCAGCACGAATTGCGGGCCGGGCTCGAGGAGCGCGGCCACGAGCTGCGCTCGCACAGCGACGGCGAGGTGATCCCGCACCTCTACGAGGAGCACGGGCCCTCGTTCGTCGGTCAACTCAACGGCATCTTCGGCATCGCGATCTGGGACGAGCGCGCCGGCGCGCTCCACCTGATGCGCGACAAGTTCGGCGTCAAGCCCCTCTACTGGTCGAACGCCGGCGGGCGCGTGAGCTTCGCCTCCGAGCTGAAGGCGCTGCTCGTCGATGAGTCGCTCCCGCGCGACCTCGACCTGAAGGCGATCGACGAGTATCTGACGTTCCGCTTCGTACCCGCCCCGCGCACGTTGTTCGAGCACGTGCGCAAGCTCCCTCCGGCCACGACGCTCACCTCCACGGCGGACGGGGTGAGCGAGGAGCGCTACTGGGCCGGCGAGCCGACCGCCGAGCGGCGCGATACCGAGGCGCTGATCGACGAGTACGGCGAGGCGTTCGAGCGCGCGGTCACGCGCCAGATGATGAGTGACCGCCCGATGGGCGTGATGCTGAGCGGCGGGCTCGACTCCGCGGCGATCACGGCGGTGATGGCGAGGCACGCGCCGCAGGTGCGCACCTTCAGCGTCGGGTTCAGCGGCGGCGGCGAAGGGACGAACGAGGTGCCGCTGGCCGCGGAGACGGCGCAACTGTTCGGCGCCGAGCACGAGTCCGTGATGGTCGATTCGAGCGAGTACCTCGCGCGCCTGCCCGACTCGCTGCTGACGCTCGAGGAGCCCGTCGGCTCGACGAGTGCGCTGGCGGTGCGCTTCGTGGCCGAGCTGATGAAGCCGAGCGTGCCGGTCGCGCTCACCGGCCAGGGCGCCGACGAGCCGCTCGGCGGCTACGGCCGCCACCTCGGCGTCAAGCTCGCCTCCGGCCTGCGCAAGCTGGGCCCCCTCACCAAGCCGCTCTCGAAGCTCTCGGACCGCGCGCCCAGCGAGCAGCTCCGCCGCGGGCTCTCGACGCTCGACGCGGAGGGCGACGCCGAGCTCCTCCTCTCCGCCTACACGATCTTCGGCGAGGACGAGAAGCGCCGCCTCTACAAGGGCGAGCTGCGCGACACGCTCGGAACGGCGGACGAGCTGGCCGTGGTGGAGCGCCACCGTGCGAACGTGCCCGGCCTGCCACCGCTCGCCCAGATGCTCTACGTGGACACCCGCCTCACCTTGCCCGACGAGCTGCTCCTGATCGCGGACAAGATGTCGATGGCCGAGTCGGTGGAGCTGCGCGTGCCGTTCCTCGACGAGGACCTGGTGCAGCTCGTCGAGTCGATGCACCCGTCCGTGAAGGTGCACGGCCGCACCGGCAAGTGGATTCACAAGCAGGCGATGAGCAAGCTGCTTCCGGAAGAGATCGTCAACCGCCGCAAGCTCGGCTGGGAGACGCCGCTCGACCAGTGGCTGCGCGCGGAGCTCAAGCCGCTACTTGAAGAGGTGCTGCTGGGGGAGGGCGAGCTGTGCCGGCAGCTCTTCGACGAGCAGGAGCTGAGGCGCATCATCGCCGCCCACGAGAGCGGCGAGCGCGACCTGACCAAGCAGCTCTTCCTGCTGCTGAGCCTCGGCCTTTGGCACCGCGGCTTCGTGCAGGGCGGCACTCCCGCTGCCGTCGCCTGACCAACTCCGACCGCCTGCGCGCCTGCGAACATGCGCCCCGTGCAAAGCCCCGCAAAGAACCTGCCGATCGCGATGTTCGACTCCGGTGTCGGCGGCCTCACGGTCCTCCACGAGTGCCTCGTGTCGCTGCCGCATGAGGACTTCGTCTATCTCGGCGACACCGCCCGCTTCCCCTATGGCAACCGCGACCAGGACGAACTTCAGGAGTTCGCGCTGGAGCTGGCCGAGCTGCTGCTCGCCGACGGCGCGAAGCTGCTCGTGGTCGCCTGCAACTCCGCCACGGCGGCCGCGCTGCCCAAGCTCCGCGCCGAGCTGAACGGACGCGTGGGCGTGGTTGCGGTGGTCGAGCCCGAGTCGCGGCTCGCCGCGCGCGAGACGAGGAACGGGCGTGTTGGCCTCCTCGCCACGCCGGCCACGGTTGAGAGCGGCGCCTACGAGCGCGCGCTCAGCGACGCGGTGCCCGACGCCCGCATCCACCCGGTCGCCTGCCCCGAGCTCGCGCCCATGATCCAGGCCGGCGACGAGTTCGACCAACGGATCGTCGACCTCGTCGAGGGTTACTGCGAGCCGCTGCGAGCAGCGCAAGTGGACACCGTGATCCTGGGCTGCACCCATTACCCGCTCGTGCGCCCGATCCTGCAGCGCGCGCTGGGCCGCGGGGTGACGATCGTCAGCTCCGGCCAGGCCATCGCCGACGCCGTGCACGAAGAGCTGACCGTCGAGGGTATCGAGAACGACACGGATCGCCGCGGCCGCTACAGCTTCCTCTCAACCGGGGACTCGGAGGCTTTCCGCGCAGTGGGCACGCGCTTTCTCCAGATGCCGCTCGGCCAGGTGCGCCAGGTGGCGGTGCGCGAGGCGAGGAAGGCGGCATGAGCGAGCAGCGCCATGACGGTCGCGCGCCCAACGAGCTGCGGCCGCTCTCGATCACCGCGGGCTTTGTCCGCTCGGCCACCGGCTCCGCGCTGATCGAAGCCGGCGGCACGCGCGTAATCTGCACCGCCTCCGCGGTCGAGGACGTGCCGCGCTGGATGGCGGGCAAGGGCCGCGGCTGGGTGACCGCGGAGTACGGGATGCTGCCCGCGTCCACGGGTGAGCGCAAGCAGCGCGACGTCTCACGCGGCCGCGCGGACGGCCGCACCGTTGAGATCCAGCGCCTGATCGGGCGCTCGATCCGCGGGGTCATCGACTTCCAGGCGCTCGGCGAGCGCACGATCTACATCGACTGCGACGTGCTCGAGGCCGACGGCGGCACCCGCTGCGCCTCCATCACCGGCGGCTACGTGGCGCTCAAGCTCGCGCTCGACCGCCTCGTCAGCGAGGGCAAGCTGCCGCGTCTCCCGCTCACCGGCTCGGTGGCGGCGGTGTCGTGCGGGATCGTCGAGGGCCGGGCGCTGCTCGACCTCGACTACCCCGAGGACTCCACTGCCGAGGTGGACGCCAATGTCGTGATGACCGGCGACGGCGGGCTCGTGGAGGTGCAGGCCACGGCCGAGCGCACGCCGCTCTCGCGCGCCTCGCTCGACGAGCTGCTGGCGCTTGCGGCCGGCGGAATCGAGCGCCTGCGCGAGGCCCAGACGGCCGCCGCGGGCGGATTACCCTCCTGAGCCGAAGACCGCCATGAGGCTCGTCCTCTCCACACGCAACCAGCACAAGGTCAGGGAGCTGGGTGTGCTGCTCGCGCCGCACGAGGTGCTGCCGCTGCCCGACGACGTCGTGCTCCCGCCCGAGACCGGCGAGACCTTCGCCGAGAATGCGCTCATCAAGGCGCGAACGGCGGCCCAAGCCACCGGCATGCCCGCCGTTGCCGACGACTCCGGGATCGAGGCCGCTGCGCTCGGCGGGGCGCCCGGCGTGCGCTCGGCCCGCTTCGCCGGCGAGCAGGCCAGCGACGAGGAGAACCTGAGCAAGCTCCTGCGCGACGTCCCGGCCGACGGCGACCGCCGCGTGGCCTACGTGTGCGCGCTCGCGTACGTCAATGGCGACGAGGAGCGGATGTTCGAGGGCCGCTGCGAGGGCACGCTCGACCCGAACCCGCGCGGCAGCGGCGGCTTCGGCTACGACCCCGCGTTCCTGCCTGACGACCGCGACGACAACCGCACGATGGCCGAGCTGACCGTGGAGGAGAAGGACGCGATCAGCCACCGCGGCCGGGCGGCGCGGGCGTTCCTCGCCTGGCTCGACAGGGAATCCCGGGCGGCATGAAGAGCATCGTCTCGGCCGAGACCCCGCCCGCGCAGCGCCCGGGCGCCAAGAGCCGCGCGGCTGCGCTTTCGATCGCGTCGAACTCCACCCTGATCGTCCTCAAGATCGCGGCCGGCGCGGCCACGGGCTCGATCGCGATCCTCACCGAGGCGGTGCACTCGTCGATCGACCTGCTCGCGTCCGTTGTCGCGTTCTTCTCGGTGCGCAAAGCCGAGGAGCCGCCGGACCCGAGCCACCCTTACGGCCACGAGAAGGTCGAGAACCTGACGGCCGCGCTCGAGGGCGTGCTGATCCTCGTCGGCGCGGCGGTGATCATCTACGAGTCGGTGCGCCGGCTGATCACGCCGTCCGCGGTCGAGAAGCTGGGCGTGGGCATCGCAGTGGTGGGGATCTCCGCCGTCGCCAACCTCGTGGTGTCCACCTATCTCTACCGCCAGGCCCGGCTCACCGACTCGCCCGCGCTCGAAGGCGACGCCGCGCACCTGCGCACCGACGCCTTCACCTCGGTCGGCGTGCTGATCGGCCTGGTGCTCGTCCAGGTGACGGGCGCCGAGCGCTTTGACCCGATCACCGCACTCATCATCGCCGTGGCGATCGTGTGGTCTGGCGTCCGGATCGTCAACCGCTCGAGCCGGGTGCTCGTAGACGAGGCGCTGCCCGCCGAGGAGCTCGCCGCGGTGCGCGAGACGATCGAGGCCTACGACGCTCCCGAGGTCACCGGCTTCCACAAGCTGCGCGCACGCAAGGCCGGCAGCCGCCGCCACATCGATCTGCACGTGCAGTTCCGGGAGGGCACCACGCTCGAGCGCGCCCACTACGTGAGCCATGAGCTACAGGACGCGATCGGCGGCCGCCTCCGCGACGCCGACGTGCTGATCCATCTCGAGCCCGAGAAGCACCCGGGACTCGGTCACCAGGACGAGCCGGTCAGCGCAGATTGACCGCGGCCGAGGCCGCGACGGCGAGCAGGATGCCGAAGTACCCGACGTAGCCGTTGATCAGCAGCAGCAGAGCCGCCACGAGGCAAATCAGGACGACGCCGAGCCAGGAAGCCTGGGGAAGAGTCACGTGAGTATCGTGACAGCGGTGCCCGACTCGACGCTTACCCCCGAGCTCGCGCTCCGCTATCTCGACGAGCTGTCCACCGACATCAGGGCCGCTGTCCTGCTCGATAGCGCGGGCAAAGTGGCAGCCGCACACGCGGCCGAGGACGCCACTCCGGACCCGAAGCTCGGCGAGCTGGCCGGCCGGCTGTTCGCGCAGGCGGACAAGGCGGCCGAGGCGTCGAGCGGCTTCGAGCCGCCCGTCACCCAGCTCGAGATCACGACTGGCGAAGGCGCCGTGTTCGCGGTGCGCGCCGAGGACTGGACGATCGCTGTGGTAGCCGGCCGCTTCGCGCTCCCCTCGCTGATGTTCTACGACCTCACAGCCGTGCTCTCCGATCTGGGGAAGCGGGCGGCATGAGGAAGGAGCGCAAGGGACCGCTCGGCAAGGTGGCCGGCATCGCTGAGGACCTGGCCGCCGGCCAGCGCCGCAGGCAGGCGGGCCGCGAGCCGCGGGTCGCGATCTACGACTCCGCCGGCCACGCGCGCGTGCTCGCCGAGGACACGCCCGGGCGCGCCGAGCTGCTCGAGCTCGCGGAGGAAATGACGAGCCAGGAGCCCGCCGAGTGATCGCGCCCGACCTCGCCCAAGACCTACTTACCCGCGCGCTCATGCGCGGAGGCGACCTCGCGGAGCTGTACGTCGAGGAGCGCACCGGCCTCGGGCTGACGCTCGACGATCGCCGCGTCGAGCGCCCCCAGAGCGGCCGCGAGATCGGCGCGTCCATCCGCGTCGTGGCAGGCGACTCGACCTACTTCGGCCACGTCGACGGTCTCGCCGAGGGCGACCTTCAGCGCGTGGCGGACTCGGTCTCGCAGGCGGTGTCCGGCGACCGCCGCGTGCCGCAGGCGCTGAGCGCCGGCGCCGATCCGGCCGAGGCGCACGCGATCGCGCAGCGGCCCGAGGAGATCGACTCCGCGAGCAAGGCCGACATCCTGCGCGCCTGCGACGAGGCCGCCCGCGCCCTGGGCGACGAGGTTGCCCAGGTCACCGTGAGCTACGTGGAGGCGCGCCGGCGCGTGCAGGTCTTCAACTCGGACGGCGTCGCCGCCGCCGACGACCGCACGCGCGTGCGGCTCGGCGCACAGGTGGTGGCGCGCCGCAACAGCACGGTCGAGACCGGTCACGAGACGCGCGGCGGCCACGCCGGCTTCGAGCTGGTCGCGGAGAACCCGGAGGAGGTGGCCGAGAAGGCCGCCCGCAAGGCGCTGACGATGCTCGATGCCGTGGACGCGCCGACCGGGCGGATGCCCGTGGTGGTCGGCAACGGCTTCGGCGGCGTCCTCCTCCACGAGGCCGTCGGCCACGGCCTCGAGGCTGACGCGATCCAGAAGCGCGCGAGCATCTACTCCGGACGGCTCGACGAGCAGATCGCGCCCGACTTCCTCGTCGCCTACGACGACGGCCGCAAGCCGGGTGAGTGGGGCTCCGACGGCATCGACGACGAGGGCACCCCCACCCAGCAGACGACCATCATCGAGAACGGCCGCCTCACGTCCTATCTCTACGACCTCCTCCGCGCCCGCAAGGACGGCGTCGCCTCCACGGGCAACGGCCGCCGCGAATCCTTCCGCCACATCCCGGTGCCGCGCATGACCAACACCTACTTCGCCAACGGCAACGCCACGCCGGAGGAGCTGATCGAAGGTACCGAGCAGGGCCTCTACGCCGTGTCGTTCGGCGGCGGCCAGGTGGAGCCCGCCACAGGCGACTTCGTCTTCGGCCTCTCCGAGGGCTACCTGATCGAGAACGGCAAGGTCACGAAGCCCGTCCGCGGCGCCACGCTGATCGGCAACGGCGTCGAGGTGCTCCAGCTGATCGACGGCGTGGCCGCCGACCTCTCGATCGCCACGGGCTTCTGCGGCAAGGCCGGGCAGCGCGTGGCTGCGGGCGTGGGGCAGCCGCACGTGCGGATCCAGTCGATCACTGTGGGCGGGACGGCCACCTCGTGAGCCAGCCCGACCTCGAGCAGATCGCAAAGCGCGCTGTTGAGGCCGCGCAGTCGGCGGGTGCCGACGACGCCGAGGCCTGGGTCGAGGAGGCCGTGACGCGCCAGATCCGCGTCTACGAGCAGAACGTCGAATCGCTGACCGACGCGGGCAGCCGCGGCATCGGCCTGCGCGTGTTCCTCGACGGGCGCTCTGGCTACGCGTACGGCACCGACATGAGCGACGAGGGCATCGCCGCGCTCGCCGCCGAGGCCAGCGAGAGCGCCGGCGTGGCCGATCCCGACGAGTTCGGCGGCCTGCCGGACGAGTTCGGCGCCAGCGAGGTCAGCGGGCTGCACTCGGCGGCGCTTGCCGACTGGAGCACCGAGCGCAAGATCGAGCTGGCAGTCGAGATCGAGAAGGCCGCCCGTTCGCACGACGGCGTTTCCCAGGTCGAGGACACCGTCTACGCCGACGCCGACGGCAGCGTCGCGCTCGCCAACTCGCGCGGCTTCTGCTCCTCGTACGAGGCGAGCTCGGCGTGGGCATACGGCTCCGTCTTCGCCGGCGAGGGCGCCGACCTGATGACTGGTCTCGGCGTCGGCCTCGGCCGCGACCCCGGCGAGCTCGACGCCAAGGCGATCGGCGACGAGGCGGCGCAGCGCGCGCTCGCCCTGGTCGGCGCGCGCCAGCCGGAGAGCCGCCGCTGCCCGGTCGTGCTCGACGCCTTCGTGGCCGCCAGCTTCATTGGCTTCATAGGCGGCATGCTCTCGGCCGACGCCGTCCAGCGTGGCCGCTCGCTGTTCGCCGACCGCGAGGGCGACGAGATCGCATCTCCGGCGGTGCGCCTGGTCGACGACGGCACCGATCCCGAGGGTCCCGACAGCGCACCCTTCGACGGCGAGGGCTCCGCCCGCCGCAGCACCCCGCTGATCGAGGACGGCAAGCTGCTCACCTTTCTCTTCGACGCCCGCACCGCGCGCAAGGGCGGCCGCCAGACGACCGCCAGCGCCGCCCGCGGCTCCTACCGCACGCCGCCGTCGGTGGGCAACGCCAATCTGCTGCTCGCGCCGGGCGACGCCGACCTCGACGAGCTCATCCGTCGCGCCGGCGACGGCCTCTACGTGACCGACGTGGCCGGGCTCCACTCGGGCGTCAACCCGGTATCGGGCACCTTCTCGGTCGGCGCCACCGGCAGGCTGATACAGGGCGGGGAACTCGCCAGCCCGGCGCGCGAGATGACGATCGCGAGCGACCTCGTCTCGATGCTGAAGGCCGTGCAGGCTGTCGGCTCGACGAGCCGCTGGGTGCCGTTCGGGGGCAGCGTGAAGGCCGCGCCGCTCCTGATCGGCGAGATGTCAGTTTCCGGCTCTTAAGCCCCCTCAACTGGCCTGGAGCCAGTCGTAGAGCCAAAAATCCCTTCTGCGAAAGCCGCAATTTGCGGGGTGCCTGCGCCAAAATCCGCTATCTAGAGCCTCTTCGTCCGAATCC
>DATBKS010000084.1:0-15571 GCA_036555755.1 Thermoleophilaceae bacterium | reverse complement strand
GACCACGAGCACCGCGGCGACGATCACGACGACGGTCTGCGACGGCGAGCTGTAGCCGACCACGAACTGCTTCGCCACCTGCACGATGCGCCTGGCGAGCGAGGACTGCGTGATGAAGTCGGTGAGATCGAGCTTGCGCTGGCGGAGCAGCAGCGGCAGCAGGGCGGCGCCCACGGCGAGCAGCGCGAGCACGGCGACGGCGGGGCGGCGGCGATCGCGCGCGCTGAGCAGCAGCCATACCGCCTCGGGCACGACGAGGAACCCGGCGAAGTAATGCGTGGCGATCGCAAGCGCGGAGAAGAGCGTCCAGAGCACGAGGGTGCGGTCGCGCGGGTTCTGGAGCTGGCGGACGAAGTACAGGAACGACAGGCCCGCGAAGAGCACGAGCAGCGAGTACGAGCGAGCCTCCTGCGAGTACCAGATGAGCAGCGGGTTGATCGCCGCGAGCGCGGCGATGACGACCGCCACCCGGCGCGACGCCAGTTCCTTCCCTACCAGGTAGGCAACCGGGATGAACAGCGTCCCCGCGAGCGCGGAAAGCGAGCGGAGCCCGACCTCGCCGTGCCCGAAGATGCGCGTCCACACCCACGCGAACGCGTAATACAGCGGCGGCGTCGATTCGCTCCCGCCGATGCTCGAGATCATGTGGCCGAAGCTGCCGCGGAGCAGGCGCACGGTGACCGCTTCGTCGAACCAGAAGCTCTGCAGGTGGAGCGTGGCGAAGCGGAGGACCGCCGCGAGCGCCGTCAGGCCGACGAGCGCCTGAACGGAACGGGCGCGCATGGGCGGGCAGCTTACGCGGCGCGTCATTAGCATCGCTCTAACCGTCGCGCCGAGTTACAGGAGGGGCAACATGCCGAGAAAGGTCACGGACACCATCCTGCCCACGACGATGGTCGGGTCTTATCCCCGCCCACACTGGTTCGACTACCAGTTACTTGGACGCGACATCAGGGTCGCCTTCAAGCACGTCGACCACCAGGAGGCGTACGAGGACGCGACCGAGGTCGTGATCCACGACCAGGAGGAAGCAGGCCTCGACTTCGTCACCGACGGCCAGATGTACTTCGACGACTACGTCGGCGTGATCGGGTCGTTCTGCTGGTACATGTACGAGCGCATCCCGGGCTTCGAGCACGCCAAGGAGGAGCACCCGGCGGCGGTCGGCACCTCGGAGCGCGGCGTCGGCCTGACGCTCCTGTCCGACTGGGGCGGAGTGATCAACAGCGGGCCCGTCGAGCATGGGCCGATCCGCCTCGTCGACCTCTACAAGATCGCCAAGAAGTACGCGACCAAGCCGCTGAAGGTCTCGGTGGGCGCCGGCCCGGTGAACCTCGCCTGGCACGTCTACTTCGAGCACTACAAGGACGCGAAGGAGCTGAGCTACGCGCTCGCTCCGATCTTCAACGCGGAGATGAAGGCACTCGTGGAGGAGGGCGCGGAATTCCTCCAGCTCGAGGATCTCGGCGCGTGGCTGCCGCTGTTCACCGAGGACGAGAGCGACTACGAGTGGATCGCCGACGTGATGGCGCAGTGCGTCGACGGGGTCGACGCGAAGATCGCCTGGCACTTCTGTTACGGCAACGCGTGGGGCAACCGGCTGGCCGACCTCTACCCGGCGGGCTACGAGGCCGTGCTGCCGCACTTCTACGACGTGCCGGTGGACCAGTTCGTGCTCGACTTCGCCAACCGCGACATGATCGACATCGATTCGCTCAAGGGCCTGCCCGACGACAAGGAAGTCGGCATCGGCGTGGTCGACATTCGCACGACGATGGTCGAGACGCCCGAGGTGATCGCCGACCGCATCCGCAAGGTGATCGACGTCGTGCCGCCCGAGCGCGTCTGGCTGACCACCGACTGCGGGATGAAGCCGCTCGCGCGCACCGTGGCGAAGCTGAAGCTGAAGGCGCTGGTGGCGGGCGCCGAGATCGTGCGGGGCGAGCTGGCATGAGCAGGCGGCACCGGGCCCGGTTCAGGCCCGGACCCGGTGCACCTCTCTCAGTGCCAGTGGTGGTGATGGTGGTGGCCAAACGAGTACATGTAGGAGTACGTGTTACCGGCGGGACCACCCTGGAACGGGCCGCCTCCGCGTAGTCCGACCAGACCTCCCGAACCACCGGTGAAGAATTCCTGACCGGTGATCCCGGCCTGGGTCCCGTGGAACTCGAAGACGGCGCTGAACGATCCGGTCCTGCCGCCGAGCTTGCACGACTGGCAGGTCTCGGTTCCATACCCGTCGAACGACCCGTCGCTGTGCGCCACGATTACGTCGGTGGCGTTGACGACGCCGGTCAGGCCGCCGGCGTACGAGATCGACGCGGTCTCGTAGACGAACTGGTCGGTGCCCACTTGTCCGATGGGCGTCTTGGTATCGCTCACGAACTTGAAGCTCCCGCTGGCGGTCCGGCGCTGGTTCGCGGCGGCGGTGCCGACGAGCGACGCCGATATGAGAGCGGCCGCGACGGCGCACACCACCAGCTTGGGGACGATGCCGAATCGCCTACTCGCAGGGGTCATTTGATCCTCCTTTGGCGGGCGTCACGGCCACGGCCTCGAGGATCCTGTCGAACGGAACATCCGCCCGCCGGTTTACCTCGACTACCGCGGCCTGGGAGCCCTCGAATTGACAGGTGCAGGTCTCATCGCGGACGACGATCGTCGAACCGAGGTAGCGGATCGGCGTCCCCTCGTTCCGAAGCTCCCGCGCCGCTTGTTCGAGGCGCGCGAGCGAGCGGACGAGGTCCGTCCGGGCGAGCCCGGGGAGGTAGCGCTCGACGACGTAGACCATGGCGTCGACGCTAAGTCCGAGGGGCGCCCGTCCGAAACCCTGAAAACCCTAGGTTTGGGGGTCGGCGCCCGTCCGTTTGGCCGGCTCCACCAGGCGGCTTGCCAGTTGGGCGCGGGAGCGGATTCCGAGCTTCCGGTAGACGCGCGAGAGGTGCGATTCCACGGTGCTGACGCCCATGAACAGGGTCGCGGCGATCTCCTTGTTCGAGTGGCCTTCAGCCGCCAGCCCGGCCACCCGGCGCTCGGTCTCGGTGAGGTCGTCGGGCGCTGCTCGGCGACCGCTGATCCGTCTCAGCTCGCCACGCGCCTTTTCGAGCCACAGCGTGGCGCCGAGTTCCTCGAAGCCGGCCACTGCCTGCTCGAGCGCCTCGCGCGCCAGCCGCCGCTGGTTCGCCTGCAGCCGAGCCGATCCAAGGCAGAACAGCGTTCGCGCCCGCTCCATCGGATAGGGCTGGTCCGCGAGCTCGCCGAGCGCCAGTTCGAACGCCTTGAATGCAGTCTCGAACTCTCCTCGCCCGGCCGCGACGAGACCACGGCAGCGGGCCGCCGCGGCGAGCGCCCAAGGGCCTCCCAGTCCCCGAGCGTTCGCCTCGTACTGCTCGAGATACGCGGCAGCCGGGCCGAGCTCCCGCAGGCCGACGAGTGTCTCGATCGCGTCGGGCCAGATCGGAACGGTGGGGTCGCATAGGTGGGCCGCCTGGAGGCGGCGCGGCAGGTCATCCAGGAGAGCGCCGGCCTGCTCGAGGTTGCCCAGCGCCAGTTCGAGCCGCCCGAGCGACCCCTGTGCGGCGATCAGGAACATCTCGTTCGAGCTGGCGCGGGAGAACGCCATGCCCTCGGCGGCCGAGAGCCGAGCCTCCTCGACGAGACCTAGGTCTCCCTCCACGAGCGCCTTGACGCGACCCACCCACGCCCGCGTGTGCGCATCCTGCGTTTGCTCGGCGAGCTCGTTCGCGGCGACCGCGTGCTCCAACGCGACCTGCCACCGTCCCACCATCCACTCGAGCATGCTGAGCGACCACAGCACGACGACTCGCGTTCCCTCGTCCCCGCGTTCCACCGCCTCGGACTCGAGCTCCCCGAGCAGCGTACGTGGTCGCTCCACCTCGCCCAGACGCATCAGCAGGCGACTGAGTGGCAGCCGCGGGCTGCCCCGGTAGCCCAGACGCGCTCCGATTTCCCGCTCGATCTCTACGCCGCGCTCGAGTAGACGAGGGGTGATGTCAACGCCCCACGTCTCCAGCTGCCCCACTCGGGCGATCGCCTGGGTAACGAGCCGCGGATCGTCGGCGCGCTCGGCCTTGTCGAGCGACGCACGTGCGTCCGCGAGCGCCGCGCGGACATTCAGGTCGAACATGTGCGCCCAGCTGCGCAGGGCGAGGATTTCGGCCGAGCGGCGATCGTCGCCTTCCGCCTCCGCGAGGGCCTCTCCGCAGAGCTGGATCATCGTGGCCGGGTTCGCCCTGAAGGTCGACGCGAGCGCGAGCAGCACGTCGGCGCGCTCGCCGCCGCTGGACGCCTCCTCAAGCAGCTCACGCAGGATGAGCGACGCACGCTCCCCCTCACCGGCGAGGCCGTGAAGCGCGGCTGCTCGCAGACGGCGCCCGCGCGCCCGCGCGTCGGTCGCCGGCGTCGACTCGGCGGCGAGCTCACACAGCTCAGCGGCCGCCGCAGGTGCGCCACGCGCCGCGGCCCGTGCGGCGGCCTGGTCGAGGTCACTCGCTACCCGCGCATCCGGCCGCTCCGTGGCGAGCGCGGAGTGACGGGCGCGTTCCTCGGTGTCGTCCACGACCGCCGCCAGGGCGCGGTGCGCGGCGCGGCGCTCGGAGTCCGACGCGCGCTCGTAACAAATGGATGCGAGCAGCGGGTGGGCGAAGCGCAGGCGCTTGCCATCGAGGTTGACGACACCCGCGCGAACGGCAGGGACGAGCGCCTCCTGCACGTCGTTCTGATCATCGCGGGCGGCGGCAAGCGCGTCCGTCGTGGGACGTGCGAGCGCCGCCGCTTGGAGCAGCAGCCCACTGGTGACCGCGGGGAGCCGGGCGAGCCGTCCGCCCAGGAGCTCGCGCAAGCTCGCCGGCACGCTCAGGAACTCGCCGGCCGGACGAGGCGAGTCCTCGCGCGCGAGCTCGCGGCCGATCTCGAGCGCGAAGAACGGATTGCCCCCGGAGACCTCGCTGACGCGAGCCAGCTGTGGCCGGGTCAGCTCGATGCCGACGCGTTCTTTCAGCAGCCGGTAGAGCCCCGCGAGGCTGAGCGGGTCCAGCCATAGCCGCTCGCGGCGCTCCTCCGGGAAGGCGTCGTCCAGCTCGGGCGCGGCCGGGGACTGAGCCTCACGGCGCTGGGTGGCGAGCAAGCTCACCGGTTCGCTGCGAATACGGCGCAGCGCGATCTGCAGCACCGCGGCGGAGGATGGATCGAGCCATTGCAGATCGTCGAGGGCTACCAGGACGCTGCCGTCCTCGGCGAGCTGCGTGAGCACGTCCAGCAGCGCCAGCCCGATCGCCCGCGGGTCGGGAGGCTCGTCGCCGGGTGCCGCCATGAGGAGCGCGACCTCGAGCGCCTCCCTGCGCGGTGGGAAGAGCGACGGTGCGACCTGATCGAAGACCGGACCCAGCAGGTCCGAGAGCCCGACAAAGGCCAGAGACGACTCGGCCTGGACGCTCCGATGGGCTAGCACCTGCGCCGAGCCTTGGGTCGCCGCTAGGCCGAGCTCCCAGAGCGTCGTCTTGCCGATCCCCGCTTCGCCTGCGATGACGAGCGAGCTGGGCCCCGCCCCGAGGCGGGACACGAACTCGCGGACAGCGGCGAGCTCCTCGTCGCGCCCAATGACAGCCGTAGCACTCATCAGCGCGTGACCGCCTCAGTCGAGGATCGTCACCACTCCGGCGTTCCCGTCCACACGAAGCCGGTCGCCTGTGCGAATGCGCCGCGTCGCCGTCCCCGCGCCCACTACCGCGGGAAGCCCGCGCTCCCGCGCGATGACGGCTGCATGGGACATGACCCCGCCGATGTCGAGCACCACGCCGGCGAGCCTGCCGAACACCGGCGTCCAGCTCGTCGAGCTCGAGGTCGCGACGAGGATTTCGCCGTCTTCGATATCGCGCAGCTCGTCCACCGAGCTGATGAGGCGCGCCTGGCCCTCGGCGATCCCCGGAGATCCGGCGATGCCGGTTAGCGCCGTTGCGCTGTCGGTCGCGCCGAGCCACTCTCGAACAGTCTGCGGCGTAACTCCCCAGAGCATCGCCATCGAGGGATCAGCCATCGCCTCTGGCAACGGGCCGAGCGCTGGCGGCGCGACCCAGCGACGCATTGCCTCCAGGCACAACTTGCGCCGGGCGACGGTCGCCGGCCAGCGAGCGCGGCCTTCGAGCGGGGCGTTGCCGGCCGCGCTCCACCAGAGCCGAAGCTCGTCGAGCGCCGCTCGTACCTCGCCGTGACGTAGACAGAAGATGTCATCGGGCATGGCGATGAGGCCGTGCTCCGCGAGCAGCGCTCCGAACCCCCGCACCTTGTTCCAGAAGAGCGTGAGGTACCAGTGCTCGACGTAGAAGTTGTGGTTCTCCACGTAGGGGTAGACCTTGCGCGCAAGAGCCAGGCTCGCATCGAACGCCGCGCGTCTCCCCCGTGGGAGCAATGCGCGGTACTCGGCGGCGATCCTGTCGCGCTCGCCCGCGAGCGCGTTTTGGCGAGGGGTGATGTCCTCGCCCGCTCGGAGCCGCTCCACGTACGAGGCGATCAGCGCGAGCGGCAGCGATGTGTCGTCGATCCAGGAGCGGTGATGGCTGTACAGGCCGTTCCCGTACGAGAAGCAGAACCAGGGATCCTTCGCCTCGTCGAGCGCCTCGAGCCAGCGTGATCCGGGGTCGCTTTCGCTGAGAGCTGCTCGCAGCTCAGCCTCGTCCTTCCCAGCTGCCACGGTGTCGGCGAGCCCGAGCTCTTGCGCGAGCGCGGCCAGTCGACGCAGTTCCGCTTCCGGGCGCGACACGAGCAGCTCGCCCCCCGAGACGAGCGTCGTGATCGTCCCGTCGTTCATATCGGGGAACACTTCTCGGCACAGCTCGTAGAGGGCTACGTAGGCCGCGTAGCCGAGGTTGAGGAGCTCGAAGTGATACTGCAGGACGCGATCCAGCCCGTCGAGGAGACGGTTGAAGGCTGCGACCAGCTCATGGGTCGAGCCGAAGCCGCGCGCCTCGGTCACGACGGACTCGGGCTCGAACTCCGGCAGCTCGGGCACGGCGAGCTCCCGCAGCTCCTGGACCGTGGCGACCACCTTCTCCCGCCAGCGCGCGTGGAGCTCGTCCCAGTGGTCGAAGTAGTAACCGGCGCGCCGCTGAAACAGAGCCGCTCGAGATGCCAGCTCTGCCTGGTCCTCGACCGGATTCGGACTCATGTAGACGTAGCCGCCCAGCAGCCGATATTCGGCGCCGAGGGCGGGCGGAATGGCGAACAGACGAGCGTTCGCCTGCCCAAAGGCCACGAAGCAGCACTCCACGAGCAGTTCGTCGAATGGGTAGATGGGCTCGGGGAAGTGCAACCGGTCCTGGAACCAGAAGCGCTCTTCGTCGGCTGCACGAAGGTCCGGCCCGAAGGTCACGTACGTCGGATAGAGCTCTTCCCAGCCCTCGCACTCGGGCGGGATCTCCAGGTCGAAGGGGCTCGGGAAGGCACCGCCGGCTGCGGCAGTGCTCCGCGCGAGAATCGCATCTTCGGCCATCTCGATGTCCCGGCGCTCCCGGAGTTAGGAGAACGCTGCGCTCGCCGGAAGGGCCAGTCGATCTAGCGTACCCCGGCAAGGGTCAGGCGCGCCAGAGCTCCCCTCAGGGGCCGAACTCTGAGCTTTGGTCTGCCTTTGGAGTTGGGGCCGGCGTCGAGGTGACCGCCGGCGCGGGTGTCGGCGACGCGACAACAGCCGGCTCCGCCGCGTGGTGGTGCACCACCTTCTTGTGGTGCTTCACCTTGCGTGCCTGCGCGACGTGCGCCACCGGCGGCGGGTGTTTCTGGTGGTGGTGCGCGGGGCGGTGGTGTGCCTGGGGCGCTGGCTTCGGTGGCTTGTGATGGCTCTGCGGCTTCCCTCCGTGCAGGGCCGCGATTCCGCCACCGGCTACCGCCGCGGTAACGGCAACGACAGTCGCCGCCTTCGTGGCGCCACTCCAGCTCAGAACGTGGTGTAGCCGGTGAAGCGCGCGGGCGAGCACGCCCGGCGTGACGAGCAGCGGCGCGAACGCGGCCACCCGTGCGGGCGTCTCGCGGAAGTCGCGCAGCGTCGCGCGGCAGGCGAGGCATGTCCGCAGGTGCGGCCGCAGAGTCGTCAGGTCCTCGGGCGTGGCCTCGCCGTCCACGAGGCGCGAGAGCAGCGGCGCGAGCCGCTGGCACTCGGCGCCGGACTCGATCCCCGCGACACGCTCGAGGAAGCTGCGCCGCCCCTCCGTGATGCAGCGATTCACCTTCGTGTACGTGAACCCGGTCTCGTCGCAGATCTGCCGGTACGAGAAGCCCTCGGCGCGCAGCAGCAGGCAGCGCACCTCCTGCGGCTTCAACCGGCTCATCGCCTCGACGCCGACACGCAGCCGCTCGAGCCGCTCGGCCTGCTCGTGCGCGGCAGGCACGAAGCCGCTGACGAACTCCGAGTCCGCGACTATCTCCGCCCGCTGACGCTGCTTGCGGATCGAGAACGCCTCGTGCTTGACCACCGTCTTCAGCCACGGCACGAGGTAGTCCTCCTGCAGCGACGGCGCGCGCGTGAGCATGATCTCGAGCCCACGCTGGTAGGCGTCCTCGGCGTCCTCCGCGCTCAGCGAGTAGCGCCGCGCGGTCGCGATCAGCTGCCCGCTGTGGCGCTCGACGAGCGCGCGCGCCGCGGGCTCGATGTCCTCGCGCGTGGGGCGGTCATCCGCCCGACCTCCGTGTCGGATCGCTTCCTGCATTCCCCTGCCCGAAGTCCAGAATGCGGCCGGTTTCGCCCCCCGGCAATACCGCGAGCGGCGTCAAATTCCCGCTAGGAGCGGACTTTTTCGGGCCGAAGGATCCCGGCGAGCACGCGCGGGTTGAACGTCACGGCCGGGGACTTGCGACGTGCGCCCACCGCCTCGAACGCCGCGTACACGCGCGGATCGTGCGCCGCCGCCCGGTACATCGCCTTCTCGAACGGGTTCGCCGGGCGCGCCGAAGCGAGGTCCGCGATCAGGAAGTGGTGCGGGCCGAGCCGCCGTCGGTGGATCTTCCGGTAGCGCGACAACGCAGCGTCCACGTCCACGTCGCCGTCGCCGGCGAGCGCCGGTCCGATGGACTCCGCCATCCACTCCGCGCTCTGGAACGCCCAGCCGCACCCCACGCCCCACAGCGGGTCGCTCGCCAGGGCGGCATCGCCGACGAACGCGATGCCGGGCGCGGCGGCGGGCCGCATTACGTTCGGCAGCTTGAGCTTCCCGATCATCTTGCCCTCACGCGTGGCACCGGAGAAATCGGGCGCGTCCGGCAGCGCGGCGAGGTAGCGCATGTACGCGCCCTCGAGGTCCTCGCGGAACTCGGGCAGCCGCGACTCGTGCGGCGCCACGAGCACGATCGCCAGCCCGTCCTCGTTGGGGAACGTGTACGCGCAGTCGGGCTCCATGAACCACATGCGCGAACGCGTGTTGCCGGGCTCGAACCCGCTCCAGTAGGACCAGTAGAAGAAGCGCCGGTGCGGGCGCACGCGCCCGGGCACGCCGGCGAGACGGGCCAAGCCCGAGTCGCGCCCGTCGGCGGCCACGACCACGCGCGCATCGAGCGAGCGCCGCACGCGCGAGGTGTCCTCGATCTCGACACCCGACACGCGCCCGTTCTGGCGCAGCGCGACAACGGACTGGCCGGGCATGAAATCGACGCCCGGCGTGTCGGCCGCGAGCTTGCGCAACAGCGGGTCGAGCGTGCGCCGAGTGACGTTGTAGCCGTAGGGGAACTCGCCCTGAGGGCGGATCCAGCCGCTGTACGGAGTCCACAGGTCGATGCTGTTGCGCACCGCCCCGCGCTCCTCGATCAGAGGCGCCAGGCCGAGGTGTTCGATGGTCGGAGTCGCGCTTGGCTGGATGTAGTGGGTGCAGACGGTCTTGTATGCGTCGGGGTCGGGCCGCCGCTCGACAAGCGCAACACGCGCGCCCGCGAAGGCCAGGAAGCGGGCGGCGGTGCAGCCGGCCGTACTGGCGCCAACCACAACCGCGTCGTAAGAGTCCATGCAGCCAGCATCGCCCTCGCCAGGGCGGGAGTCAAGGCTGCCGCCGGCCCGCGCATTGACGATCAGCGCTGGCGAAATCCGCAGATCCGATGTACGTTCGGAACAAGTTCCGCTCCGTTCCGCTGTAACCCTTCGGTCCTGGCCCGACCACCCAGAGGCGAGCATCACTCCCGCACAAGGGGGGCTCCCTCGATTCTCGATCTCTAGAGTCGGTTCTGGGAAATTCGGCGCAAGCGCGCTCGCAATCGTGTGCGCACCGATACATTTCTGCGCCGGACAGGTTTTTTAGGGCAGGGCGAGGATGGCCAACGGGCTTGTGAGACATCTGGAAGAGGTGAAGTCGGCGCCAGTCGTGCTCCCGCCTCGGGACGTGCGCGCGCGCAAGCCGCTGCTGCTTCGCCTCGAGACCGGCCGCACCATCGCCCGCGTGGCCTGCCTCGTCACGCTCGACGCGGTCGGCGTCTTCCTCGCGATCTGGACCGCCCTCGAGGTCAAGGCCGCGGTGCGCGGCAAGTCGGACATCGTCCTCTCGTTCCACCAGGCCTGGGACGTCGCGCCGCTCGCCTGCCTCGTCACCATCCTGCTGTTCGCGCGCTCGCGCCTCTACGGTCCGCGCGCGATCCGACCCGGCTTCGCGCGCGTGATCGGATCGCTGTTCGAGGTGATGATCGTCTCGCTGATCTACGCCGTGGTCGAGGGCGGTCAGTTCAGCTCGTACTACATCTTCTACGGGTCGCTCTTCTTCGCTCTGATCTACGTCTCGGCATTCCGCTGGGGCTTCGAGAAAGCGAGCGGGGCGATGCTGCGCGCGGCCGGCTACCGGCGCCGCGCGGTGCTCGTCGGCTCGGGCCCCCACATCCAGGAGGTGGCCGCGATGCTCGGCGGCGGCAAGCACCCCGAGGTCGAGCCGGTGGGCTTCGTGTCGCTCACCCCGCTGCCCGAGAACGGCCTCAGGAACCTCGGCCCGCTCGAGCAGATCGACCGCTACTTCGGCGACATCGACGAGGTGCTCATCGCCGATCCCGACTTTCCCCAGAGTGAGGCCGTCGAACTGGTGGACCGCTGCCACCGTCACGGGGTGCGCGTGCGCGTGGCGCCGTCGACGATGGAGATCCTCATGGACCGGGTTGAGTTCGTGCCCGGCCAGACGCTGCCGCTGTTCGAGCTCAAGCCGCCGGTGTTCGACGGCGTCGACTGGGCCGTCAAGCGCGCGTTCGACATCGTCGGGTCGGTGGTGCTGCTGATTCTCTTCTCGCCGGTGATGCTGCTCAGCGCGCTCGCGGTGAAGCTCACCTCGCGCGGCGGCGTGATCTACCGCTCGATGCGGCCGGGCATCGCGGGCGAGCCGTTCCCCTGTCTCAAGTTCCGCACGATGTACGAGGACGCGGAGCACCGGCAGCCCGAGCTCGAGAAGCACAACGAGGTCGGCGGCGCGATCTTCAAGATCAAGCGCGACCCGCGCGTGACGCCGGTGGGGCAGTTCCTGCGCCGCTGGTCGCTCGACGAGCTGCCGCAGCTCTGGAACGTGCTGCGCGGAGAGATGTCGCTCGTCGGCCCGCGCCCGCTGCCGCAGCGGGACTTCGACCGTCTGCTCGACTGGCACCGCAAGCGCTACCTCGTGCTTCCGGGTCTGACCGGGCTGTGGCAGGTGTCCGGACGCTCTGAGCTCGACTTCGACGAGCTCGTCCGGCTCGACTTTCTCTATCTGGAGAACTGGTCGGTGTTCCTCGACCTGAGCATCCTGCTGAAGACGATCCCGGCCGTCATCAAGGCCAAGGGCGCCTGGTAGCCCACCGGGCACCCGACCCGGCCGAGCCGCTCACCGACGGGGTCGTGACTCTGCGCCGCTGGCGCGAGGATGACGTGCCCGCGGTCGCGGCGATCTGCCAGGACCCGGAGATCCCGCGCTGGACGAACGTGCCGTCGCCGTACGCCGAGGACGACGCGCGCGCGTTCATCGGCGACGTGCTCGCCGGCCGCTTCCACGAGCTGGCCCTGGCGGTGACCGACGCTTCGAGCGACGAGCTGCTCGGGGCGGTCGGCTTCCGGCTGCCGGAGCCGGTGGTTGGCGAGGTGGGCTACTGGGTCGGCGCCCACGCGCGCGGTCGTGGAGTGGCCACGCGTGCCGTGCGGCTGATCTGCGAGTGGGCGTTCGAACAGCTCCACCTCGTCCGCATCCAGCTGCACACGCTGCCGGGCAACGTTGGCTCGGAGCGCGTGGCGGAGCGGGTGGGCTTCACGCGCGAGGGCCTCCTGCGCTCGTTCGCGGAGATGAAGGGGGAGCGCGTGGACATCACGATGTTCTCGCTGATGCCCGGCGAGCTGCGCTGACCAAAGAGAAAGGGCCCCGCCGCAGCGGGGCCCTTCTCGACTCGCACACAGGAGAGTCCGACGTGCCTAGTGCGTGCGGTTGTCCTCCGACGGATCCTGGAACTTGTTCTCCTCGTTCTGGTCCGTCGAGTTCGGCTGCTTGCGAATGACCTGCTCGCATGAGCCGTTCGGGTTCGTCGCAGTGGCGTCGACGATCACGTCCTGGAAGTCGGCCAGGACGCGGTCGAAGCCGTCGCCGCAGTCGATGTTGTCCTGCTCGCCGTCACGGGTGTGGAAGCGGTCGTTGCCGTTTCCGCCGTGGAGGGTGTCGCCGGACGTGTCGTTCGGCCCGGTCACGTCCTTGCGCGACAGCGCCCACAGGTTGTCGTTCCCGTCGTCGCCCCAGGTCTCGTCGTTGCCCTGGTTCGCGAAGATCAGGTCGTTCCCGTTGCCGCCGTGCTGCTGATCGTTGCCGGCGCCGCCGGACATCAGGTCGGCGCGGTCGGCGCCGTTCGTCACGTCGTCGCCGTCGCCGCCATGGATCCGGTCGCGACCGTTGCCGCCGTTGATCTGATCGTTGCCCGGCCCGCCGAACATGCGGTCACGGCCGATGCCGGGGTTGCCGGTGAGCACGTCATCGCCGGGTCCGCCGTAGAGACGGTCGCGCCCGATGTTGCCGTGCAGCTGGTCGTTGCCGGGGCCACCGAAGAGGAAGTCGAGCCCCTCGCCGCCGGACAGGTTGTCGTCGCCGGGCCCGCCGAAGACGAGGTCGAGACCCTGGCCGCCGTCCATCGTGTCGTTGCCGAGGCCTCCGTACAACCGGTCCAGCCCGCGGCCGCCGCTCACGTTGTCGTCGCCGGCGAACGCGCGCACGACGTCGCGGCCTGCGAGTGCCGTGATCGTGTCGTTGTCCGCCGTTCCTCTCAGGTGATCACGGTGCTGCGTACCGATGATCGTGGCCGCCATCGCCGCCGCCGCGAACACGGCGCCAAGAGCGATGCACAGAGCCACTGCGCCGAGAAGGCGCGCGCCCAGTCCCTTCATATTGACCCTCCCAGGGATCGTGATGTGTCCGGGAAAACACCACCTGATCGGGGAAGATGCGCAACCTGTTCTTAAAGATTGCGGCCTGCAACCCGGCGCCCGCGGGTACCACCCGGCCGCGCGGATCCCGGCCACAACACTCGTCCTGACGACGCGAGCCAGCCGGACATCGGGCCGAAGGGCTGGCACTGCCGCCGGCACGCCGCGAGCGAGATCTCCTTCCGCACGCGCTGCTCTCACAAGCACGCGCGGATCGCGTTCACGCAGTTCAGCAAATAGCGCTTACGCCCGCTGGCGCTCGCGGTACGCGCGCGCCTTCGCGCGGTTGCCGCAGACCTTCATGCTGCACCAGGTCCGCGAGCGGTTCTTCGATTGGTCGTAGAACGCCCACTGGCAGTCGTCGAGGCGGCACGCCTTGAGCCGGTGCCAGCTCTCGTCCGCCATCGCCGTGTAGACCACCGCGAGGATGCGGGACAAGGCGCCGGGAACGTCGGGCTTGTCGGGCACGAGCTCTGCCGTGTCGCCGCCGGGGGCGAAGCTCACGCGCAACCGCGACTCATCGGCCGCGACGTTGAGCGTGGCCACCGCGCCCTTGTCGAGCTTCTCGCCGTTGTTCGCCAGCAGCAGGGCTCGCAGCGCCTCGCGCACGCGCCACGCGCGCGCCAGATCGTCGTCGCCCACCGTTGCGCCGGCGGGCAGCAGCTCGCGCTCGCTGAGCCACGCACGCAGGTCGTCGGGGGCGAGCAGCTTCTCGCCGTCGGTCTCGTCGAGCTCGTTCGTGTTGACGAAGTCCTCGATCAGCTGGGCGCCGGGAGGGGTAAATAAGAGTTCGTCTGTCATCCTGACTTGATTCTAGTGCGTTACCTCCAAATTGACTTGGGTGGTGACGGGGGGAGGTTCCGGTGATGGCGAGCCGTTATGACGACGAGCTCTGGGAGCTCGTGCCGGAGTTTGGCGCGGGCCCGCCGGCGCACCTCGTCGCCTTCGTGCACTCGCTGGGCCAGGCCGAGCGCGCGCTCGATCTCGGCTGCGGCGACGGCCGCCTCACCGCCGAGCTCGATGCGCTGAAGCTGTTCGCGGCCGACGTCTCGTCCGTGGCCCTCGACCGCGCCCGCCACCGGCTGAGCGGCGACGACATCCAGCTCATCGAGCTCGAGCCCGACGCGGACCTGCCGCTCGAGGACTCCCAGTTCGACCTCGTGCTCTGCGCGGAGACGCTCGAGCACGTGCGCGACGTCCAGCTCCTCCTGTCCGAGATACGCCGCGTGCTGCGCCCCGGCGGCACGCTCGCCGTCACCACCCCGGCGAACTCTCGGCTCACCGGACTCAAGATCCTGATCAGCGGCTTCGAGAACGGCTTCAACCCGCTCTCGCCGCACGTCCGCTTCTTCAGCAAGCGCTCGCTGGTTCGCCTGCTCGCCGAGATGGGCTACGACGTGCGCTCCATCCGCAGGGAGAAGGGCACCCTGCTCGCGACCGCCCGGCGCTGACGCGTTATTCGCCCGGCGAGGGCGCGAGTCCGCCGCTGCTCGGCGAGGAGGAAGACCCGGAGCCTTGGCGCTTGACCTTCTGCCCGCGCGCGGCCGCGCTCGCCTCGAGGAATTCCTGCTGCGCCGACTGCTCGAGCGGATCGAGATACAGCGCCGCCTGCAGCGACGCGAGCGCGGCGCGCGGCTGATGCATGGTGTTGAGCTGATAGTCGCCGAGCTTGATCCAGAGCTGCGGGTTACTCGGCTGCCCGATCACGGCGGCCTCGAGGGTGTTGAGCGCCTGCTGGTGGTCGCCCGCCGAGTCCTGCACCGCCGCCCGGACTAGCAGCGGCTTGGGCGACAGCGGGTTGAGGTTGTGGGCGTGGTCCGCTTCGTCGAGCGCCGCCTGGAACCTGCCCTGCGCGACGAGCGCGAGGGCGTCGTTGGTGGCGGAGTCGGAGCGCTCGGGCTGGTCCACGGCCCACGCGCACAGAATCGCCACGAGCGCCACGGCTATCGCGGCCCCGGCGCGCACATGGTCCTTTGGCAGCAGCCAGCCGCGCCAGTCGCGCGGGAGTGACGGTCCGCCTGCGCCCGCCAGCGCGGGTCCGCCCGCCGAGCTGAGCACGGGTAGCGGCCCGCGTCCGGCGACGAAGCCCGCGACGAAGATCCCCATCACCGCGCAGCCGGGAACGAACCAGGTCCAGTCGATCGACGAATGGATTCCGAACACCAGCGCCGACAG
>DATBKS010000083.1:0-8955 GCA_036555755.1 Thermoleophilaceae bacterium | reverse complement strand
CGTACCGTCGGCGACCGAGACCTGACCTGCGTGGATGGACCGACCGATGCCCACGCCACCGCCGTGGTGGATCGACACCCACGAGGCGCCGGAGGAGGCGTTGACCAGGGCGTTCAGCAGTGGCCAGTCGGCGATCGCGTCCGACCCGTCGGCCATCGCCTCGGTCTCCCGATACGGCGACGCGACCGAGCCGCAGTCCAGGTGGTCGCGGCCGATGACGACCGGCGCGCTGATCTCGCCACGTCCCACGAGCTCGTTGAACGCGACCCCGGCCTTGTCGCGCTCGCCGTAGCCGAGCCAGCAGATCCGCGCGGGCAGTCCCTGGAACGCGATCTTCTCCTCCGCCTGATGGATCCAGCGGGCGAGGCGCTCGTCGTCGGGGAACTCCTCGAGCACCGCCTGGTCGGTGGTGGCGATGTCCTGCGGGTCGCCGGACAGCGCGGCCCAGCGGAACGGGCCCTTGCCCTCGCAGAACAGCGGGCGCACGTAGGCGGGCACGAAGCCCGGATACGCGAACGCGCGCTCGAAGCCGCCGAGCTTGGCCTCGGCGCGCAGCGAGTTGCCGTAGTCGAACACCTCGGCGCCGCGATCCATGAAGCCCACCATCGCGGCGCAGTGCGCGGCGGCGGCCTTGCGGGCGCGCGCCACGTACTCGTCCGGGTCGGACGCGCGCAGCGCGATCGCCTCTTCGAGCGTCATCAGGTTCGGCACGTACCCCTGGAGCGGGTCGTGCGCTGAGGTCTGGTCGGTGACGATGTCCGCCTCGAAGCCGCCGGCGAGCAGCTCGGGCACGACGTCCGCGGCGTTCGCGCACAGGCCGACGCTCAGCGGCCGCTTGTCGGACGCCGCGGCGCGGCAGCGCTCCACCGCGTCCTCCAGGGACGAAGCCTCCTCGTCGAGGTAACGCGTCTCGAGCCGGCGCTCGATCCGGTGCTGGTCAACCTCCACGCACAGCGCCACGCCGTCGTTCATCGTGATCGCGAGCGGCTGCGCGCCGCCCATCCCGCCGAGCCCGGCGGTCAGCGTGATCGTCCCCGCGAGCGACCCGCCGTGCTTGCGGCGAGCGATCTCCGCGAAGCACTCGTAGGTCCCTTGCACGATGCCCTGGCTGCCGATGTAGATCCACGAGCCGGCGGTCATCTGCCCGTACATCGTCAACCCGAGCGCCTCGAGCCGGCGGAACTCGTCCCAGGTCGCCCAGTCGGGCACGAGGTTGGAGTTGGCGATCAGCACGCGCGGCGCCCACTCGTGCGTGCGGAAAACGCCGACCGGCTTGCCCGATTGCACGAGCAGCGTCTCGTCGCCGGCGAGCGACTGGAGCGAGCGCACGATCGCGTCGAACGCCTCCCACGAGCGCGCCGCGCGGCCGGTGCCGCCGTAGACGACGAGGTTGTCCGGATCCTCGGCGACGTCCGGGTCCAGGTTGTTCATCAGCATTCGCAGCGCGGCCTCCTGCGGCCAGCCCTGGCAGGACAGCTCAGTCCCGTGCGGCGCGTGGATCGTGCGACTCATGCCAGCTCCCCCATCGAAGACTCAACGGCCCGCAGCAGCTCGCCGGAGCGCAGCAGGTCCTCCGCGGCGCCGAGCTCGGGCCACAGCTCGCGGTCCTCGCCGTGGGCGGGAACCACCTCGCGCAAGGCGGCGAGTGCCGCGCCCGTGCCCGAGCCGGGAACGAGCGGCGCCCGCAGGTCGAGCCCGCGCGCCGCGCACACAACCTCCACCGCGAGGATCCGCCGTAGGTTGGCCACCGACGCCCGCAGCTTGCGCGCCGCGCCCCAGCCCATCGACACGTGGTCTTCCTGCATCGCGCTCGTGGGCAGCGAGTCGACGCTGGCGGGCGCGGCCAGCCGGCGGTTCTCGGCCACCATGGCCGCCTGCGTGTACTGGGCGATCATCAGCCCGGAGTTGACGCCCGCGTCCTCGGCGAGGAAGGGTGGCAGCCCGTGCGAGCGGGCGGCGTCGAGGAGGCGGTCCGTGCGGCGCTCGGCGATCGCGCCCACCTCGGCTGCGGCGATCGCCAGGAAGTCGCACGCGAACCCGAGCGGCGCGCCGTGGAAGTTGCCGCACGATTCGATGCGGCCGTCGGGCAGAACCATCGGGTTGTCGATGGCCGAGAGCAGCTCTGCGTTTGCCACCCGCCATGCGTGCTCGGCCGTGTCGCGCGCGGCGCCGAGCTCGGGCCACAGCTCGCGGTCCTCGCCGTGGGCGGGAACCACCTCGCGTAAGGCGGCGAGTGCCGCGCCCGTGCCCGAGCCGGGAACGAGCGGCGCGCGCAGGTCGAGCCCGCGCCCGGCGCAGACGACCTCCACCGCGAGGATCCGCCGCAGGTTGGCAACGGACGCCCGCAGCTTGCGCGCCGCGCCCCAGCCCATCGACACGTGGTCTTCCTGCATCGCGCTCGTGGGCAGCGAGTCGACGCTCGCGGGCGCGGCCAGCCGGCGGTTCTCGGCCACCATCGCAGCCTGTGTGTACTGGGCGATCATCAGGCCGGAGTTGACGCCCGCGTCCTCCGCCAGGAAGGGCGGCAACCCGTGCGAGCGGGCGGCGTCGAGCAGGCGGTCGGTGCGGCGCTCGGCGATCGCGCCCACCTCGGCTGCGGCGATCGCCAGGAAGTCGCACGCGAACCCGAGCGGCGCGCCGTGGAAGTTGCCGCACGACTCGATGCGGCCGTCGGGCAGGACCATCGGGTTGTCGATGGCGGACAGAAGCTCCGCGTTTGCCACCCGCCAGGCGTGCTCGGCCGTGTCGCGCGCGGCGCCGATCACCTGCGGGGCGCAGCGCAGCGAGTAGGCGTCCTGCACCCGCGGGTCGCCGTGGCGATGCGACGCCACGATGGGGGAGCCGGAGAGCAGCCGCTGCATGTTCGCCGCGCTCACCGCCTGCCCGGGCTGGGGGCGAAGGGCGAGCAGGTCCGCCGCGAAAGCGCGGTCAGTGCCGAGCAGCGCCTCCACCGACATCGCCGCGGCGATGTCCGCGATCCGCAGCAGCTCGTCGAAGTCGTGCAGCGCCAGGATCAGCATTCCGAGGATGCCGTCGGTGCCGTTGATCAGCGCGAGACCCTCCTTCGGCCCGAGCACCAGCGGCTCGAGCCCCGCTTCCGCCAGCGCGGCCGACGCGGGAACCAGCTCGCCCGACGGATCGACCACCGAGCCCTCGCCAAGCAGGACAAGCGCGCAGTGCGCGAGCGGAGCGAGGTCGCCGGACGCGCCGAGCGAGCCGTGCTCCGGCACCAGCGGCGTGATGCCCGCGTCGAGCAATGCCAGCAGTCCCTCGGCCACCTCGGGCCGCGCGCCGGAGGCGCCCATCGACAGCGTTCGCGCGCGCAGCAAGATCATCGCCCGCACCACCTCGCGTTCCACGGGCGGCCCCATCCCGGCGGCGTGCGAGCGGATCAGCGCGCGCTGCAGCTCCTCGCGGCGCTCGGGCTCGATCGACACCGTGGCGAGCGAGCCGAATCCGGTGGACACGCCGTAGTGCGCCTCCTCCGACGCCGCCATGCGCGCCACCACCTCGGCGCTCGCCTCCATCGCGCGCCGTCCTTCGTCCGAGAGCGCGACGCGCGCGTCTGTGCGGGCCACGGCGATCACGTCCGCCGGGGAGAGCCCGGTGCCGCTGAGCTCGACCACCATCGGGTGGACTAAAGCACCTTCGAGAGGAACGCCTTAGTGCGCTGGTGCTTCGGGTTGGCGAGCACCTCGCGCGGCGGCCCGCTCTCGACGACGACGCCGTCGTCCATGAACACGAGCGTGTCGCCGGCCTCGCGCGCGAAGCCGATCTCGTGCGTCACGACCACCATCGTCATTCCCTCCTGGGCGAGCTGGCGCATCGCGTCGAGCACGTCGCCCACCAGCTCGGGGTCGAGTGCGGAGGTCGGCTCATCGAACAGCATCAGCTTGGGCTCCATCGCGAGCGCGCGGGCGATCGCCACGCGCTGCTGCTGCCCGCCCGAGAGCTGCGCGGGGTAGGAGTCGATCTTGTCGGCGAGGCCCACGCGGTCGAGCAGCTCGCGCGCCTTGCGCGCGGCCTCGTCGCGCTTCACGCCCTGCACGCGCGTCGGCGCCTCGATCACGTTGTGGAGCACGTTCATGTGCGGGAAGAGGTTGAAGCGCTGGAACACCATGCCGATGTGCGAGCGCTCGACCGCCACCTCGGACTCACGCAGCTCGTAGAGCTTGTCGCCCCGCTGGCGGTAACCCACGAGGTCACCGTCGACATATAGCCGCCCGGCGTCGATCTTCTCCAAATGATTGATGCAGCGCAGGAAGGTCGACTTGCCGGAGCCCGACGGCCCGAGCATGCACATCACCTCGCCGGGCTTCACCTCGAGCGTGATGCCCTTGAGAACCTCGAGCCGGCCGAAGCTCTTGTGCACGGCTTCGGCTTTGACCATCAGCTCCATTCGCGCCTCGCCAGGACGGACCACCTGAGCTTCTGGAGCGGCGTGGGCGGCAGCTCACGCGTGCTGCCGCGCGCGTAGTAGCGCTCGAGGTAGTACTGCCCGATCGAGAGGATCGTGGTGAAGAAGAGGTACCAGAGGGCCGCCACGATCAGGAGAGGGATGGTCTTGAAGTTCTGCGAGTAGATCAGCGTCACCGTGTATGTCAGGTCGGTGAGCGCGATCACGCTGACGAGAGAAGTGGTTTTCAGCATCGAGATCGTCTCGTTGCCGGTGGGCGGGATAATCACCCGCATCGCCTGCGGGAGCACGATCCGCCGCATCGTCTGGATGCGTGTCATGCCGAGCGACGCAGCCGCCTCGTGCTGTCCCTCGTCCACCGAGATGATCCCCGCGCGCACAATTTCCGCCATATAGGCCCCCTCGTTGAGGCCGAGGCCGAGTACTCCCGCGACGAAAAGCGTGATCAGTTGGTTCGCGTTCCCACTCGCGATCACCGGCCCACCGAACGGGATGCCGATCGAGATCTTCGGGTAGAGCGCCGAGATCCCGATGCCCCAGAACAGGATCTGCAGGAGCACGGGTGTGCCGCGGAAGAACCAGATGTAGAACCAGCTGGCGCTCTTGACGAGGGGATTCGGCGACAGCCTCATCACGGCCAGGATCACGCCGAGCACGATCCCGATCACCATCGCGAGCACCGTGAGCTCGAGTGTCGTCCGGATACCGCGCAGCACCCGGGGGTCGAACAGGAAGTCGCCGACCACGCCCCACTGGAAGCGCTCGTTCGTGGCCATCGAGTAGACGATCGCGGCCGCGAGCAACAGCACGATCGCGGCCGCGATCCACCTACCTATGTGCCGTACGGGGACGGCTGTTATCTCGTCGGGCTTAACGTCCTGCCCGACCGCTTCCACTTCAGCCGTGGGTGACTCCTACGAAATGGCTCCGTTGATCTGGGGGTTGTCGATCGCCCCATCCGCGATTCCCCACTTGGTGAGAATCGCCTTGTACTTGCCATTCGACATGAGCACCTTCAGCGCGTCAAGCACTGCCTGGTTGAGCTTAAGGTCCTTCGGGATGGCGATTCCGTACGGCGCGGTGCCGTAAGGAGTGCCAACCGTCTTGAACTGGCCGTTCGACTGCTTGACCTGGTAGTCGGCCACAGGCGAGTCCGCCATGCCGACCTGGGCGCGGCCGGACGTGATCGCCAGGTTGGCGCCGTTCTGGTCGGTGAACGTGAGCACCTTCACGGGCTTCTTGCCGGCGCTTGTGCACTTCTTGCTCTGCGCCGTGGAATCGTCCGCCTGCGTGGTGCCCTTCTCGACCGCGACGGTCACGCCACAGAGGCTCGACAGATCGGTGATCGGGGGGCCGCCGGTCGCCTTCTCGTAGAACGAGGTGCCGGCGGAGAAGTAGGTGACGAAGTCCACCGTCTTCTCGCGCTCCTTGGTGTCGGTGAAGGACGACATGCCGAGGTCGTACTTGTGAGCGGCGAGGCCGGGGATGATGCTGTCGAAGGTCGCGTTGACGACCTTGGCCTTGAGCCCCATCACCTGCGCGAGCGCCTGCGCGAGGTCCGCGTCCATGCCCTCGACGGTGTGACCGTCCTTGGCGATGAACTCGTTGGGGGCGTAGGTCGCGTCGGCCGCGACGGTGAGCGTGCCCTTCGACTTCACCGCTGCGGGCACCTCGGACGCGACCTTCTGGTCCACGCCTCCGCCGCCCGTGGCTCCGGTGCTGGCGCCGGTAGACGCGGGAGCCGAAGTTGTGTTGCTGTTGCTGCTTCCGCAGCCGGCCGCCACGACGGCGACGAGCGCGAGTGCCGCGAGTAGCGCGACAGCGCGCGAGATCCTACGTGTCATGCGAGAGTCCTCCTCAGTGGATAAGGCCCGCGCGAGGATAGACCCTTAAGTGACCGGCTGAAGTCGAGTTCTCCTTGTCCCTCCGTTAAGGCGCGGGAGTTGTGTTGCGGCGCCCAGTTCTTCGAGAGCGTCCTCGAGCATGATCGGGAGCTTGCCTGCGCGCGGCAGCGCGTCGGGATCCACGTAAGCGGAGAAGTGCACGCGCTCGGCGTAGGTGATCACTCCGAACGACAACGCGTGCCCGTCCGGGATCGGAATGACCGGGTAGATCGAACGCACCTGCGCGCCCGCCGCGAACAGTGGCACGCGCGGGCCTGGCACGTTCGAGATGGTGAGGTTGTAGAGGCGCGGGCTCGCCGCGAGCTGGGCGGCGCGCTTCTTGAACGGCTCTGGCAGCGATCCCGTAGAGCGCAGCAGCAGGTCCGTGCCGGCGATCTTCCCGGAGCGCTTGAGCTCGGTCATTGTGTCGTGCACGCGCCCGAGCCGGGCGAGCGGGTCGGGCTCGCTCACCGGCAGCTCGACGAATGCGAACGAGATGCGGTTGCCCTGGGCCGCCGCGTCCCCCTCGGCGCGCACGCTCACCGGGACCATGATGCGCAGGTCCGTCAGCTGCTCCCCCGAGCGCAGCATCAGCCTGCGCAGCGCGCCCGCGCACAGCGCCAGGACAAGGTCGTTGAGCGTCAGCTCCCGTCCTCGCCGCAGCGCGTTCATCCGCGCGAGCGGGATCCCATGGCGCACCAGCCGGCGCCGCGGCCCGATCTCCACGTTGAGCATCGACGGCGGCGCCGGCCGGAGCACGTCCCCCGCCAGCGACATCGCCGCCCGGCGCACGTTGTCGGCCACACGCAGGCCCGCGCCGGGGGAGAGACCGAGCCGCGCCACCTGCCTGGCGGTGCGGAACTGCTCGAGCGCGGAGTCCGCGATCGAGTCGAGCACCATCCGCACCGGTCCCCCGTTGCCTGGTGCCGGCTCCCAGAGCGCTGGCGTCGCGGCTCGCGCATCCGGGTCGACGTCGAACAGCAGCATCCCGAGCTCCACCGCCGCGATGCCGTCGACCATCGCGTGGTGCACCTTGCCGACGATCGCGGCCCGGCCGTTCTCCACCGACGGCACGACGAGCAGCGCCCATAGCGGCCGGTCGCGCGGCAGCTGCCCCGAGAGGAAGTTGTCGGCCAGTTCGCCGAGCCGCCGGCTCGTCACCGGCGGCTCGTCCACCACGTGCACGTGACGCAGGATGTGGAAGCTCGGGTCGTCCTCCCAGCTCGGCTCGGCGAGCGAGAGCGGCGACTGCACGATGCGCTGACGGAAGCGCGGCGCGAGGTGGAGGCGCCCGGCGATCTGCTCGATCAGCGCGGCGGCGTCGAGCTGCCTCACCCCAGGCGGGAGCTCGAGCGCGGACAGCCAGCCCACGTGCATGTGCGCTGTGGGCGTCTCGACTCGCAGGAACGAGGAATCGAGGCTCGAGAGCCGCAAGCGCTCAGCCCACCCGCCGGTCGCGCTCGGCGGACAGGTGAGCGTCGGGTCGCATGTCTATGCGCCCCACGACCTTTGCCTCCGCCGGCTCGGTGCCATTGGGCGGTGATGCGAGGGCCACGTCTTCGAGGCGCGCCAAGCGGTAGCGCCGGACGGCCGGATCCTGTGAGCTCACGGGCACAAGGCCCAATCGGTTCACGCGCATGCAAAGCAGCGTGAAGCGAAAAACCCCCGCTCGCAACGGCAACGGGGCCAAAATTGCGGGCGCTAACCCCTACCGCGTGTCGATGCGAATTCCTCGACCGACGCGAGGTCGTAGTCGCCGTGATCGGTGCCGAGACCCTGGGCCACCTGCGCCGCCACCGCGCACCCGAGCACCGCCGCCTCGCGCCGCGAGCGACCGAGCGAGAGCCCGCGCAGGAAGCCGGCCGAGAACGCGTCGCCGCAGCCTGTGGTGTCGACCACTTCGATCTCGAACGCGGGCACGCTCTCGTCACCGTCGGCGTCGACGATCACCACGCCGTCCGCGCCGCGCGTGGCCGCCACGCAGCCAACGCCCCGCGACACCAGCTCACGGCAGCCTTCGATCAGATCGGTCTTGCCGGTCAACGCCAGCACCTGGTCGTCGTTCGGTGTCAGGTAGTCGAGCTCCGGCAGAGCGGCGCCGATCCATTCGAGGATGCCCTCACCTCCCGCGAGGATGTCCGCGGAAGTGACAGCTCCCTCCGAGCGCGCCCGCGACAGGATCTGCGCAGCCACCTCGCCGCCTATGAACTCCGGGCCGCCGAGGTGGAAGTGCGTGCAGTCGGCGAGCGCGTCCCAGGGGACGTCGTCAAGCGTGTAGCTGCCGTTCGCGCCGACCACATGGAGCGCGGGGCGGTCGCCGTTCGGGCGGATGGGAAGCACGCTGGCGGAGGTCTGGACGTCGGTGCGGCGGACGAGCAGCGAGGTGTCCACGTTGTCGCGCTCGAGCAGCGATACGAGCATCTCGCCCGCGGCGTCGCTGCCGATCGCGCCCGCGCTCCGCACCTCGGCACCGAGCCTCGACAAGACAAGCGCGAAGCCGCCGGCCGAGCCCGCGGCTGTGACCTTGATCTGCTCGACCAGGTCGCCGCCCTGGCCCTCGGGGATGCGCTCGACCGGCCGCACGAGGACATCCAGCACATGGACCCCCATCGCGATCGCCTTCATTCCTCTTCCTTTCCCTGAGTCGTCCCGTAT
>DATBKS010000082.1:0-28688 GCA_036555755.1 Thermoleophilaceae bacterium | reverse complement strand
CGTCGCTCGGATCGGGCTCGAGCGTGATGTCCCGAGGCCGAAGCAGTGGCGTAGCGCCCGCACTCCGTCTGGTACAAATCCCGCGCTGTCCGCGGGGGATGGCAGGGGTTCCAGACAGGGGGAAGCATGCGGGGCAGACTGATTCTGGTCGCTGCGCTTTTGACGTTCGCAGTTGCTGCGGGCACGGCGCAGGCGGCAGTGTCGATCGACGTCCTCTCGAACAGGGCGGACCTGATCTCCGGCGGCGACGCGCTCGTTGCCATTAACGGTGGCGCCGCCACCGTGAGCCTCAACGGACAGGACGTGACAAACGACTTCGCCGTGCGCGAGGACGGCCGTTACGAGGGTCTCGTGACGGGCCTGGCGAACGGCGCCAACAAGCTCGAGGCCCAGCTTCCGGACGGTTCCGGTGCCCAGATCACGCTGACAAACCACGCCATCGGCGGCCCCGTGTTCGCCGGCCCCCAGATCCAGCCCTGGCTGTGCCAGTCGGGCGCGCGCGACAAGCAGTGCAACCAGCCGATCGCCTACTCCTACAAGTTCATGCCGGTCACGGGGGGCGAGTTCCTCCCGTACGACCCGGCAAACCCGCCGCCCGCGGCGCTGATCAAGCAGACGACCACGGACCAGGGCGTGACCGCTCCATATGTCATCCGCGAGGAGACGGGCTACGAGGACCGCGACCAGTACGCGATCGCGACGCTCTTCGATCCTGGCAAGCCGTGGCAGCCGTGGGCGCCGCAGAAGCAGTGGAACCACAAGCTCGTGATCGAGCACGGCGCGAGCTGCGGGGCGGACCGCCAATCGGGCACCGCGCCGAGCGTGGAGGACGACGCCGCGCTGTCGCGCGGGTTCGCGGTGATGTCGACGGCGCTCGACAACGCGGGGCACAACTGCGACGTGGTGACCGAGGCCGAGTCGCTCGTCATGGCGAAGGAGCACCTGACCGAGTCCTACGGCCAGATCCGCTACACGATCGGCACCGGCTGCTCGGGCGGCTCGCTCGTGCAGCAGCAGGTGGCGAACGCCTACCCCGGGATCTACCAGGGGATCCTGCCGCAGTGCAGCTTCCCGGACGCATGGTCGACGGGGCAGCAGCTCGCCGACTACTTCGTGGTGCGCCACTACGTTGAGGACCCGGGCCAGTGGGGGACGGGGATCGCGTGGACGCCGCTCGACATCGCGGCGGTTGAGGGCCACCCCAACCACCTCAACTCGATCGAGCTCTCGACGCTCTACTTCGAGTCGCTCGGCGATCCCTCGTACGCGTGCGCGGGCGTGTCCGACTCCGAGCGCTACGACGCGCAGACGAATCCGGACGGCGTGCGCTGCGACCTCGCGGACTACATGGTCAACGTGTTCGGCACGCGGCCGAGCGACGGCTTCGCGGGGCGCCCGCTCGACAACGTCGGCGTGCAGTACGGGCTCGACGCGCTCAAGGCGGGCAAGATCACGCCCGCGCAGTTCGTCGACCTGAACGTGAAGGTGGGAGGCGCGGACATCGACGGCCAGTGGCAGCCCGGCCGCACGGTGGCCGACCAGCCGGCGCTCGCGCGCGCCTATCGCAGCGGTGGGATCAACGAGACGAACAACATGCGCGATGTCGCGGTGATCGATCTGCGCGGGCCCGACCCGGGCGCGTTCCACGACGTCTACCGCGCGTTTGCCGTGCGGGCGAGGCTGCAGCGTGAGAACGGCACCTACGCGAACCAGGTGATCTGGGAGGGGCTCGCCCCGCTCGTGGGCGACGCCACCTACACGACGCAGGGTCTCGTCGCGATGGACCGCTGGCTCGGCGCGGTGGAGGCGGACAAGCGCGGCGGCGTGCCGCTCTCGAAGAAGCTGATCCAGGACAAGCCGGCCGACATCCACGACCAGTGCAGCGATGGCGTCGGCCAGGTGCTGCCGGGCACGGAGGCGTGCCAGGCGATCGTGCAGGCGTACACGACGCCGCGCGTGGTGGCCGGCGAGTCGATCGCCACCGACAACAACAAGTGCCGGCTGAAGCCGCTGCTGCGCACCGACTACTACCCGATGCAGTTCACCGACGAGCAGTGGTCGGAACTGACGAAGGCCTTCCCGAGCGGCGTGTGCGACTGGTCGAAGCCGGGCGTGAGCCAGGCGCCGACGGTGCCGTGGCTGACCTACGACGGCCAGGTGGGCGGAAAACCGCTGGGGCCCGCCCCGAAGAGCACACCGCTCGGCTAGGGACGCTCCGCCATCGCCGCGTCGGGAGGCGGGGCGGTGGCGGAGTCGCCAGTCGCCAGGGCTTAGGATCGGCCCCGCCGATCCAGCCTGCAATCGAGAGGAGAGCCGTTGACAAGCGTGCGAGAAGCCGCGTTCGACCTGTTCCGGGGTCGCGGGATGACCACGATCTTCGGGAACCCGGGCTCCACGGAGCTGCCGATGCTCGCGGACTTCCCGAGCGACTTCCGCTACGTGCTCGGCCTCCAGGAGGCCGTGGCCGTGGGTATGGCCGACGGCTTCGCGCAGGCGTCGAGGAATGTGACGCACGTGAACCTGCACACCGCGCCTGGGCTCGGCAACGCGATGGGGGCGATCTTCAACGCGCAGGCCAACAAATCGCCGCTGCTCGTCACGGCCGGGCAGCAGGTGCGCGCGCAGATCACGCTGCAGGCGAACCTCACGAACAAGGACGCCACGCGCGTGCCGCACCCGTATGTGAAATGGAGCTTCGAGCCGCCGCGGGCGCAGGACGTGGTGCCGGCGCTGGCGCGCGGGATTCACATTGCGTCGCTGCCGCCGTCGGGGCCGTCGTTCGTCTCGCTCCCGATGGACGACTGGACGGCAGAGATCGACGAGGTGATGACGCCGCCGGTGATGGCGCGCGCGGTGAGCGGACGCGCCGCGGCCGACCCGGAGTCCGTGCGCGAGCTGGCGCGGCGGCTCGAGGGAGCGAAGAACCCGGTGATGGTGGCCGGTCCCGACGTCGACGCGAGCGGCGCCTGGGATGCCGCGATCCAGCTCGCCGAGAAGCAGCGGCTGCCGGTGTGGGCCACACCTGCGCCGGGTGGCGGCCGCATCGGCTTCCCCGAGAGCCATCCGAACTTCCGTGGCCTGCTCGCGCCCGCGATCGGCCCGGTTGGCCAGATGCTCGAGCCGTATGACCTGGTGCTCGTGGTGGGCTCGTCGGTCTTCCCGTACTACCCGTACATGGCGGGCGCGCCGTTGCCGGAGGGCACGTCGCTGATTGCGATCACGAACGACCCGGACGAAGCGGCCCGCGCGCCGGTGGGCGACGCACTGGTGGCCGACGTCCGGCTGACGCTCGAGGCGCTGCTCGCCGAGCTGGGGGAGGCCGACCGGCCCGAGCCCGAGACGCTCGGCCCGACCGAGCCCGCCGAGGTGACCGACCCGCTGAGCGGGGCCAGCGTGCACGACGTGCTGTCGTCCCTGATGCCTGACGACGGCATCGCCGTGGTGGAGTCGCCGTCGAGCACGATGGCGCTGCGCACGCGGCTGCGGCTGTCGAAGCCCGGGAGCTACTACTTCAGCTCGGCGGGCGGGCTCGGCTTCGGCCTGTCGGCCGCGATCGGCGTGCAGCTCGCGCAGCCCGACCGCCAGGTGGTGTGCGTGCTCGGCGAGGGCTCCGCGCAGTACGCGATCACCGGTTTCTGGACCGCGGCTGCCTACAAGGTGCCGGTCAAGTTCCTGATCCTCAACAACTCCGAATACGCGATCCTCAAGTGGTTCGCGAGCATCGAGCAGGTGCAGGACGCACCCGCGCTCGACCTTCCCGCGCTCGACGTTGCCTCGGTGGCGCAGGGCTACGGCGTGGAGTCGGCCCGCGCGGGCTCGCGCGACGAGCTGCACGCGGCCCTGACCGAGGCGTTCGACGCCGACGGGCCGCGACTCGTCGAGGTGAAGGTGGCGCCCGGGATGTCGATCCTTTGACGCTGCTCGCGCCGGACACGACGCGCATCGGCCGGCCGGAGGGCCCGCCGGCGCCCGACCGCGCTCCGGACAGCCTGGCGGGCGGGACGCCCGAGCCGCTGCGCTCCGATCTCGTGCGGCTGCTGGGCGAGGATCGGGTGCTCGCGCGTGCGTCCGACCTCATCCGTTATGCCTCGGATGCGAGTCCGTATCGCCGCTTCCCGCAGGTGGTGGTGATGGCGCACAACCTCGATGACGTGCTGAAGACGCTCGAATACGCGCGCTCGCACGGCATGCACCTGACCTTCCGCGGCGGCGGCACGAGTCTCAACGGCCAGGGCCAGACGGACGGGATCCTTGTGGACGTGCGCCGCCACTGGTTCGGCGTCGGGGTGGAGGAGGAGGGCCGCCGCGCTCGCCTCAAGCCCGGAACGCTCGTGGGCATGGCGAACCGCGTGCTCAAGCCGCACGGCTACATGCTCGGCCCGGACCCGGCGAGCAAGGACATCGCGACGGTGGGCGCGGTGATCGCGAACAACTCGGGCGGAATGCGCTGCGGCACCACCTGGGACTCGTATTCGACGGTGCGGGCGCTGAAGCTCGTGCTGGCGTCGGGCACGGTGATCGACAGCGGCGCGCCGGATGCGGAAGAGAAGTTCGCGGCCGCCGAGCCGGATCTGGCCCGTGGCCTGATCGAGCTCCGCGACGAGCTGCGTGCCGACACGGAGCTCGCCGAGCGCGTGCGGCGCAAATTCGAGATCAAGAACACCACCGGCTACCGGCTGTGCGCGTTCCTCGACGCGGACACGCCGCTCGAGATCTTCCGCCGCCTGGTGGTTGGTTCCGAAGGCACGCTCGCGTTCATCGCCGAGGCGGTGATGGAGACGCGGCCGGACCCGCCGAAGACCACGGTCGCCTGGCTCCACTTCGGGTCGATCGACGAGGCGATGACGCCGGTGTCGCAGCTCGTGGACGCGGGCGCGCGGGCCGTGGAGCTGATGGTCGCGCCGGCGCTGATCGCCGCCGCGCACAACATCCAGGGCACGCCCGAGTACTGGAAGGAGCTGCCGCCGGAGTCCGCCGCGCTGCTCGTGGAGTTCGGCGGGGAGAACGACGCGGAGCTAGACGCGCACGTGATGTCGGCGGACCGCATCCTGGCTGAGTACGAGCTGATCCGCGAGCCGGAGTTCACGCGCGACCTGCACGAGATCGAGGTGGCGTGGACGGTGCGCGAGGGGCTGCACGGTCTCGTCGGCCGCTTCCGCGCGCCCGAGACGGCGCTGATCATCGAGGACGTCTGCGTTCGCTCGGAGCAGCTGCCGGAGTGCGCGCGCGAGGTGCAGGCGCTGCTCGGCGAGCACGGCTTCATCCCCGGCGTGGCGGGGCACGCGTCCGCCGGGAACCTGCACTTCCAGCTCACGCCCGACTTCGCCAAGGAGGAGGACCGCGAGCGCTACGAGCAGTTCATGGAGAAGCTCGGCGCGCTGATCCTCGACAAGTACGACGGCTCGATGAAGGCCGAGCACGGCACGGGCATCGCGATGACGCCGTGGGTCGAGCGCGAGTGGGGGGAGAAGGCCACGTCGATGATGTGGCGGGTCAAGGAACTTGCGGACCCGGAGGGGATTCTCAACCCGGGCGCGGTGCTGAACCGCGACCCGGACGTGCACCTGCAGGACCTCAAGATCCAGCCTGTGATCGAGGAGGTGGCGGCGCACTGCGTGGAGTGCGGCTTCTGCGAGCCGGTGTGCCCCAGCCGCAACGTGACCGTCACGCCGCGGCAGCGGATCGTGCTGAGGCGCGAGATGGCGCGGCAGCCGGAGGGGTCGCCCGTGTACGAGGCGCTGATGCGCGAGTTCGAGTACGACGGCATCCAGACATGCGCGGCCGACGGCACCTGCGCGCCCGCCTGCCCGCTGGCGATCGACACGGGGACGCTGATCAAGGAGTTCCGCGCGCGTGAACGCAGCGAGCGCGAGGAGAAGGTGGCGCTCGGGATCGCGAAGCAGTGGGGACACGTGGAGCGGGCAGCGCGCGCGGGGCTGCGCGTCGGGCGCTTCGGCGGCGTGGCGAACACGCTGCGCCGCCGGGTGAGCGCGGACCTGATTCCCGCCTGGCCGTCCGACGGCATGCCGCCTCCCGCGCCGGCTCTGCCCTCGACCTCACGCGAGGGCGCCGCCGCCGTCTACATGCCGGCGTGCATCAACCGCATCTTCGGCAACCCGCGCGGCAGCGGTGAGCATCCGTCACTCCCCGAGGCGCTCGTGGAGCTGTCGCGCCGGGCCGGGCTGCCGGTGTGGATCCCCGGCGACGTGGTGGGCCACTGCTGCGCGATTCCCTGGAGCTCGAAGGGCTACGAGAGCGGCAAGGAACACATGGCCGCGAAGGTGTGCGCGTCGCTGTCGCGCTGGACCGACGGCGGGAAGCTGCCGCTCGTGATCGACGCGAGCTCGTGCGCGCACGGGCTGATCCAGGACGTGGGGGCCGACGTCGAGGTGCTCGACTCGATCGCCTGGGCGCACGACCACCTGCTGCCGCAGCTTGAGGTCAAGCGCCGCGTGGGCTCCGTGGCGGTGCACCCGACCTGCTCGGCCGGCCACATGCACCTGGCGACGAAGCTCGAGGCGGTGGCCGGCGCGCTCGCCGACGAGGTTGTGGTCCCGGTGGGCACCACCTGTTGCGGCATGGCCGGCGATCGCGGCCTGCTCCACCCGGAGCTGCCGCAGTCCGCGCTGCGCGACGTGAAGGCGAGCCTCGACGGCCGCCACCTCGACGCCTGCGTGTCGAGCAACCGCACCTGCGAGCTCGGCCTGCAGCAGGTGACAGGGCGGCCGTACGCTTCGTTCGTCTTCCTACTCGAGGAGCTGACGCGCCCGTAGGCATGCCCGACCGTCCTCCGATCCACATCGACGACGTTCCGAAGCAGCGCCGGGACTACGGCGAGATCGGTGCGACGCGCAGACGGCTGGGCGCGGCTTCAGGAGCCAAGCGGCTCGGCGTCGCCCTGATCGAGATCGACCCGGGCAAGCGCTCGACGCCGCCGCACAGCCACGCCGACGAGGACGAGGCGTTCCTCGTGCTCGCGGGCAGCGGCCTCAGCTATCAGACGTCAGGCCCCGACGACGCGCGCACGTATGCCCTTGGTGTCGACGATCTGCTCTGGCATCCGTCAAACGGACACGCGCACACGCTGATTGCCGGAGACGAGGGGATGACCGTGCTCGTGGTCGCAGAGGGATCCCGTAACCACGTCACCCATCTGCCGCGCACGGGCCAGTTCTGGCTCGGCCCGCTCTGGTCGCCCGCCGACAGCCCGCACCCGTTCGACGCCGACGCCGCTCTCGGTCCTCTCGAGCTGCCGGAGCCGACCGCCGAGCGGCCGCCGACCATCCGCAACCTCGCCGACCTTCCGCTCGACGAGGGACGGGAGGGCATCGTCGCCTACGCCTCGCGCGATGTCCGCTCGATGGGCTCGGACAAGCTCGTGCTCGCGCAGGACGAGATGCCGCCGGACACCCACAACACGGTTCTGCATTTCCACTCGGCGCGCGAGGAGGCGTGGTACGTGCGATCCGGCAGTGGCATCGCGCGGCTCGGCGAAGACGCGTATCCGCTGCGCCCGGGCTCCTTCTGGCTGTGCCCGGAGAACACCGGCGTGGGCCATCGCATCGAGGTGGGCCCGGAGGGCATGCAGCTGGTCACGATGGGCGACCTCATCCCGGGCGACGTCTGCGTGTATCCCGAGAAGCGGACGTTCAGGCCCGCGCGCGGCGTCGAGATCCCTTACTGAGACTGATCCAGCGCGGCGCGGAGAGCGTCGAGGTCGGGCGCCCCGAACACCACGCGGTTGCGCGTGGCGACGTAGACGAGGTCGAGGTCGACGCCCGATTTTGCGATCTTGCGCGTGAGGTCCGCGAGCACGCCTGGGCGGTCCTCGACTTCCACAACGACGACCTCGCGCTCGCGCGTGACCGCGAGGTGGGAGATCGCGAGCGCGTGCCTTGCGGCCTCGGCGTGGGGGACGAGGATGTGCATCTCGGCCCGCTCGCCCGGCCCGACGCACGTGGCAGCGGCGATGTTCACTCCGGCGTCGCTGATGGCGGCGGCGACGTCCGCGAGCGCGCCGGGGGTGTTCTCGATGTCGATGACCAGGTCGACAGCCATTTGAGCCGCCGCGCCAGCCTACCGGTCGGCGCCTCCCGGCTGGGGTAGCTTGCGCATATGGCGCAGGTTGAGACGGTGCGCGGCACGCGAATTGCGCTTCCTCCGGCGGGCGGCGCGGAACGGCATCGCACCCTGGAGCAGCGCATCTATGTGCACGTTCCCGCCCTCTACCGGCTGTTCACCCGCCTCATCGTGAGGCTGCCTCCAAGGGCGCGCCTGCGGCAGCTGGTGCTCGGGCGAGCCGTCGTGCAGGGGTACGCGGCGGCCAATCGCAGGGACTTCAAGGTGGTCCTGATCGGGTTCGACCCGGAGCTCGAATATCGCCCGAGCCCCCAGCTCATGGCACCCGACCTCGATCCGATCTTCTACGGCTACGACGGCTACATGCGGCTGTGGCAGTACTGGCTCGACGCGTTCGAGGACATCCGCTGGGAGGCCGACGAGCTGCTCGATTTCGGCGACAAACTGCTGGTCACGGCGCGGCAGGTCGGCACCGGCTCCGGCAGCGGCGTGGCGGTTGGCGACTCGCTGTTCCAGCTCTACACCCTGCGCCGCGGCCTGATCTACCGGTTCGAGGACTTCGAAGACCGCTCCGAGGCGCTCGAGGCGGCGGCCCGCTAGGCGCCGTCCGTGATGCAGCTCCGCGTCGCCCGCCACACCGAGAACCTCGACGACCTCGTCGCCTTTTACCGCGATGGCATCGGCCTGCGCGAGCTCGGCGGCTTCCGCGACCACGACGGCTACGACGGCGTGTTCCTGGCGATTCCCGGCACGAACGCGCACCTCGAGCTCACCGCAGGCGGGAACCACGGCGCGCCGACTCCGCACCCGGAGTCGCTGCTCGTGCTCTACGTCGGCGACGAGCAGGCGGTGCGGGCGATCCTCACGCGCCTCGGCGTCGAACCGGTCGAGCCCGCCAACCCCTACTGGGCGGAGCATGCGGTGACGATCGAGGATCCCGACCGCTTTCGCGTGGTCCTCGTGCCGGATGTGTTCGACGGCTGATTGCCGATCGCGTTCGATCGCTGACAGTCGGGGCCTAGATGGGGCCCACAACGAAGGGACCACCTGTGAAGGTACGCAGCAGGGCGGTGACAATCGCCGTGGCCGGTGCGGTTGCGTTACTCGTGCCAACCGCGGCTCACGCGGCGACTCGGGTCGTGAGCATGGGTGAGCCGGGGAAGACCGTGACGAAGTTCGAGAACAAGCTGGGCTCGGACGTGAACGACTTCTTCCCGCACGGCCTCGTTCCAGGGCGGGACGCCGACGGTCGATCCGCGCGGCGCCTACCCGAGCGACCCGCCGGGGTCACCGGTCAACCTGACCCCGACGTACCACGGAAACGGGTTCTGGAGCTCCGGCCCGATGGATGAGTCGAATGCGACGCCCTTCCAGTCGTCGAATTCGGTCACGTTCAACACTCCCGGGACCTACCAGTTCTACTGCCTGGTCCATCCGTTCATGCACGCGACGGTGGTCGTCAAGTAGAGCCCCAGGAGGGCCAGTGAAAGCTGGGGGCGGCGGGGTTGCGCGCCGCCCCTAGTCTTTCCACCATGGCAACGGAGCGGCTCAACCCGGCGCTCAGGGCCGTCAGCGACGCGGTGCTCGCCGTGGCGTCGCAGCAGTCGGTGGAGGAGGTGCTCCAGCAGCTCGTCGAATGCGCGAAGGAGCTCGCCGGCGCGCGCTATGCCGCGCTCGGCATTCCCGACGGGATGGGCGGCTTCAGCCAGTTCCTCACCACGGGGATGAGCGACGAGCTCATCGCCTCGATGGGACCGCTGCCGCGCACGCACGGCATGCTCGGCGCGATGCTCGAGGAGAGCACGCCGTTCCGCACCGAGGATCTGCACAAAGACCCGCGCTTCCGCGGCTGGTGGCCGAAGGGGCACCCGGACATGCGCTCGTTCCTCGGCGTTCCGATCGTCTCGCCGGACGGGGTGATCGGCTCCTTCTACGTCACGCACAAGGAGGGCGCCGACTCGTTCAGCGAGGAGGACGAGGAGATGATCGGCCTGCTCGCCTCGCACGCGGCCATCGCGATCACGAACGCGCGCCTCTACGAGCGCAGCCGCGAGCTGTCGATCCTCGAGGAGCGCAACCGGCTGGCGCTCGAGCTGCACGACGCCGTGAGCCAGAAGCTGTTTAGCCTTGTGCTCACTGCCGAGTCGGCCGAGACGCTGCTCGACCGCGACGGCGAGGCGGCCAAGCAGCAGGTGGAGAAGCTGAAGACGCTCTCGCGGCAGGCGCTCGACGAGCTGCGCTCGCTGATCCTCGAGCTGCGCCCGCCGGACCTCGACCGCGACGGCCTTTGCGGCGCGCTGCGCAAGCACGTGGAGGTGCTGCGCCAGCTCCACGGCGTGGAGATCGAGCTGACGATCGACGACACGGTGTCGGCCGGGGGCGACAACCGCGATCAGGAGGTCTTCCGCATCGCGCAGGAGGCGCTTCACAACGCGCTCCGTCACGCGGGCGCGAAGCACGTGGAGATCCGGCTCGCCCGCGACAACGGCCACCTCGCGCTGAGCGTGTCGGACGACGGCGTGGGCTTCCAGCCCGACGACCCGGAGCTGCGCTCACGCCGCCTCGGCTTGACCTCGATGGAGGAACGGGCCGGCCGCCTGGGCGGGCGCCTCGAGATCCACTCGGCACCGGGTAAGGGCACTGACGTGAAGCTGGAGGTGGCGGCGGATGGCTGAGTCGATCCGCGTGATGCTCGTGGACGACCACGCGGTGGTGCGCGAGGGGCTCCGGACCTTCCTCGAGCTGCAGGACGGGATCGAGGTGGTGGGAGAGGCCGACGACGGGCGCCAGGCCGTCGACCGGGCGGTGGAACTCGAGCCCGACGTGATCCTCATGGACCTCGTGATGCCGGTGCTCGACGGAGTTGGGGCGATGCGCGAGCTGCGCCAGCGCCAGCCGAAGAGCCGGGTGATCGTGCTCACGAGCTTCGCCGAGGACGATCGGCTACTGCCCGCCATCCAGGCCGGCGCGGCGGGCTACCTGATGAAGAACGTGCAGCCGAAGGAGCTGGCTCGCGCCGTGCGCGCCGCGCACAACGGGGAGGCGCTACTCGACCCGAGCGTGGCCGCACGGCTCGTGGAGGCGATCGCGCAGCCGCCGGGGGAGGAGCCGCGCGAGCAGCTCACCCCGCGCGAGCGCGAGGTGCTCGAGCTGATCGGCGAGGGCTACTCGAACAAGCGGATCGCGCTCGAGCTGGGTGTCTCGGAGAAGACCGTGAAGACGCACGTGGGCCACGTGCTGGCGAAATTGGGCGTCGCGGACCGCACTCAGGCGGCGCTCCACGCGGTGCGCTCCGGTCTTCTCAGCCCAAAGACCTAGGACCAATTACCACTGGTGCTTCGGACCGGCTCGCGCCTAGGTTTCGGCGCATGCCAACTGCACTCATCACCGGAGCCTCACGCGGACTCGGACGCGCCCTCGCGCGGGCCCTGATCCGCGACGACTGGAAGCTTGTAATCGACGCACGCGGTGGCGCCGACCTGGAGGCCGTCGCCCGCGAGCTGGGCCAACTTGGCGACGTGACCGCCCTGCCTGGCGACGTGTCCGACCCGGAGCACCGCCGCGCGCTCGTGGAAGCGGCAGGCGGCCGGATCGACCTGCTCGTGAACAACGCGAGCACGCTCGGTCCGAGCCCACAGCCGCCGCTCGCGCTCTACCCGCCGGCGGAGCTGCAGCGCGTGTTCCGCATCAACGTGCTCGCGCCGGTCGCGCTCATCCAGCTCGCCCTGCCGCACATCCCCGAGGGCGGCACGATCATCAACGTCACCTCCGACGCCGCCATCGAGGCCTACGAGGGCTGGGGCGGCTACGGCTCGGCCAAGGCCGCGCTTGAGCAGATCAGTGCCGTGCTCGGGGCGGAGAACCCGGACCTGCGTGTCTACGCCGTCGACCCGGGCGACATGAACACCCAGATGCACCAGGAGGCGTTCCCGGGCGAGGACATCTCGGACCGGCCGCCGCCGGAGGAGAGCGTGCCCGGCTTCATCGCGCTGATCGAGGGCGACCAGCCGAGCGGCCGCTACCGCGTCTACGACCTGGTCAAGGCCCCGACCGCATGAACAGCGCGCTCGCATTCGAGCTGCCGAAGGCGCTCGAGGCGCATGAGCCGCCCGAGGCCCGCGGCCTGGCGCGCGACGAGGTGCGCCTGATGGTCGCCTCGCGCCACGACGGCGCGATCGCACACGCGACCTTCCGCGACCTGCCGGAGTTCCTCCGCGCCGGCGACCTCCTCGTGATCAACACCTCGGCGACCCTGCCGGCGGCCGTACCGGCGCGGCGTAGCGACGGCGAGGCCGTCGAGCTGCGCTTTGCAACCGCCGCGCCCCGCCTCCCCGACGGCCGCTGGTGGGTTGTCGAGCTGCGCAGCCCCGACGGCACCAGGCCGTACCGCGGCGGCGCTGTGGGCGACCACGTGACCCTCGCGGGCAACGGCGAGCTCGAGCTGGTGGCGCCCTACGCCGGCGGCACGCGCCTGTGGCTCGCGCACTTCGACCCGCATGAGCCGCTGAACGACTACCTCGCCCGCTGCGGGCATCCGATCCGCTACGGCTACGTGCCCAGCGAGTGGCCGCTCGAGGCGTACCAGACCGCGTTCTCGATCCGCCCGGGCAGCGCCGAGATGCCGAGCGCCGGCCGCCCGTTCACGGACGAGCTGGTAGGCGAGCTGGTGGCGCGCGGAATCCTGTTCGCGCCGCTGACCCTCCACACCGGCGTCTCCTCGCCCGAGCGCCACGAGCCGCCCTACGCGGAGCGCTACGAGGTGCCGGAGGAGACAGCCCGCCTCGTCAATGCCGCCAGAGCCTGGGGCGGCCGCATCATCTGCGTAGGCACCACAGCGGTGCGCGCCCTGGAGACGGTGGCGAACGCGGACGGCACGGTCCACGCGGGCGACGGCTGGACCAACCACATAGTCACGGCGGACGGCGGACTGCGGACGGTGGACGCACTAATCACCGGCTGGCACGAGCCCGAGGCCTCGCACCTGATGATGCTCGAGGCCTTCGCGGGCGACGAGCTGCTCGCCCATAGCTACGACGAGGCACTCGAGCACGGCTACCTCTGGCACGAGTTCGGCGACAGCCACCTGATCCTGCCGTGATGCCCCGCGGCCGTTAGGCTCCGCCGCCGATGGAGGCGGCCGGCGACATTCAGCGCATCAAGCTCGCGTATGCGGGCTGGAACGGCGGCGACATTGACGCCGTCCTCGCCTTCATTGCGGAGGACGTGGTGATTCGTCCGGTGCTGGGTGACGCGGTGTCGGGCGACACGTTCCAGGGCCACGACGGCGTGCGACATTGGTTCGCGACGATTCGGAACACGCTGGAGGACTTCCGCTCGGAGATCGAGGACGTGATCGACGCAGGCGGCCGGCGATACGTGGTGTTCGCGCGTTTCAGCGGGCGGGGAGCCGCGAGCGGCGCCGAGGTGACTCGTGACGCGGGGCACTTCGTGACGCTCGGAGACGACGGACTGATAACCGCGTTCGAGGGCTACGAGAGTCGTGAGGGCGCGCTTCGCGCGGCGGGTATTGGGGGCGGCTCATGAGCGGGGCGGCAGTGGTCACCGGCGCCGCGCGCGGCCTCGGCTTCGAGATCGCGCGGCGGCTCGCCGAGCGCGGCTACGCGGTGAACATTGGCGACGTGGACGAGGCCGGCGCGCACGCCGCCGCGCAGAAGATCGGCGGCGCGGCGTGGGGGAGCGCGCTCGACGTGACGGATCCGGACGCCTGCCGTGCGGCGGCGAAAGAAGCGGCCGGCCGCGACGGCGGTCTCGCCGTGTGGGTGAACAACGCGGGCATCCTGCGCACCGGGCCCTCGTGGTCCCACCCGGACGCCGACCGCCGCGCGCTCGTCGACGTGAACCTGCACGGCCTGATGAACGGAACGCTCGCCGCGCTCGAGCAGATGCGCCCAGCCAACAGGGGCCACGTGCTCAACGTCGTGTCGCTGGCCGGGCTAGCGGCGCCGCCAGGCGAGACCGTCTACGCGGCCACCAAGCACGGCGCGCTCGCCTTCACCGTCGGCACGCTCTACGACCTCCGCCAGGACGGCTGCACCGAGATCCAGCTCAGCGCGATCTGCCCCGACGGCATCTGGACGCCGATGCTCTACGACAAAGTCGACGACCCGCAAGCCGCGCCGTCGTGGTCGGGCGTTCTGCTCCAGCCCGAGGACGTGGCAAGACGGGCGGTCGAGCTGCTCGACAACCCGCGGCTCGTGGTCGCCTACCCGCGCTGGCGCGGTGCCGTGGCGCGCGCGTTCGCCAGCACGCCCGGGCTCGGCGCGAAGCTCGTGCCCGCCATGATGGCGAGCGCCCGTCGCAAGCAGAAGCGCTTCGCGCGCAAGCATGCCGGCGACGGGCGCGCCGATTCCCGCTAGCTCGAGGGCTTGATGTTCGCGTTCAGCCGGAAGAGGTTCTGCGGGTCGTACTTGTCCTTAAGCGCGACCAGCCGCGTGTACTTCTCCGGATCGTAGGTCGAGCGCACGCGGTCCTCGTCGTCCTCGCTCGTGAAATTGAGGTAGACGCCGGTCGTCGTGTGCGGCTTCATCGACTCGGTGAGGTCCTTGGTCCACGCGACGTGGGAGTCGTAGGCCTCCTGGGAGGGATCCATCCACATCGCGAGCGCGTGGTAGCACCAGGACACGTCTCGACGGCTAATCGCGGTGTCCTCGTTCCTTTCGATCGCGCCGCCAAGCGGCTCGAGCAGCAGCTGGACCATGGGGCCCGGGCGGCTCGCGCCGGCGGCCACCAGCTTCTCGATCGCCTCGTCGTTCAGCTCCTCGATGAACTCGGCCTTGAGGTAGCCGCGCACGCCGTAGGGGCCGCCCTCGTCGAGCATGGTCTGGAGCACGGTGTAGGGCATCTCGCCGACCATGTCGAGCGCCGGCTGGGCGACCTCGCGGATCGGAGCGAGCACCTTCTCGCCCTCCTCCTTGGAGCCGGTCCAGCAGATCACGATGCCGACCACCGGCTGGAAGTGCATCTCCTCCGGCACGACCGGCAGCGGGGGCGCGCTGATCAGCGCCACGCCGGCGCCGAGGTCCTCCGGCGCGTCGGCCATGTAGTCGCGCATGAACGCGAGGATCTCGGCGGCACGGTCGGGCGAGGAGCCCATCAGCCCGCCGTAGATCATCGGGCCGATCTTGTGCAGCTTCAGCTCGAACTCGGTGACGATGCCGAAGTTGCCGCCGCCACCGCGGATGCCCCAGAAGAGGTCCGGGTTCTCCTCGGCGCTGCAGCGCACGACGCTGCCGTCGGCGGTGACCACCTCGGCCGAGATCAGGTTGTCGGCCGTGAGGCCGCACTTGCGCTCGAGCCAGCCGCTGCCACTGCCGAGCAGGAGGCCGGCGATGCCGGTGGTGGAGAAACGCCCGCCGGTGGTAGCGAGGCCGTGCATCTGTGTCGCGCCGTCGAACTCGCCCCAGGTGAGGCCCGGCTGGCAGCGCGTGATCTGCGTCTCGGGATCGACGTCGATCCGCTTCATCTGCGTCAGGTCGATCACAAGGCCATCGTCGACAGAGCTGTGGCCGGCAGCCGAGTGGCCGCCCGAGCGGACCGCGATCGTGAGGTCGTTCTCGCGGCCGTAGTTGACCGCCGCTACTACGTCGTCGGTGCTCAGGCAGCGAGCGATGAGTGCGGGATGGCGATCGAAGAGGCCGTTCCAGACGACGCGGGCGTCGTCGTAGCCGGCGTCACCGGGTCGTAGCTGCTCGCCGCTGAAGCCTTCGATCTGAGACAGGCCAGAGACAACATCGGACATGAGGGGGAACTCCTTTTTGGGCCAGAGGGGGGATTTGACGTCAGTACGGCGCGGGGACACCGTCTGGATCACATGACGTCTCTGCGTGTCCTACCACGCCTGGGGCGCACGATGTTGTGAGTCAGGTCACTTGGCGCCCGAGCGTGTCACGCGTCGGACGCGCCTAAGTGGGCTTGGTCGTCATCGCCCAGATCGTGACCACGTAGGCGATGAGCACGAGTCCGACCAGCACGGTGGAGGCACGCCCGAGGTTGCTCGCACCCTCGCTGCGAGCGGCACGCCGCATCGCGAAGGCCGCGAGCACCGTGGCGATGATGATCAGCACGGCCCCGATGTCGGACGTGGTGAAGCCGATGCCGATCCACGCGACGTCGGAGTTCTCGAGCCCCTCCTTCGAGGCGATCCACTCCGCGCCCGCGCGCATGAGGATGAAGGACGGCACCACGCCGAGCAGCAGCGCGCGGTACCCGAGCCGCGTCATCGCGGCGCCGCCGTCGCGCCACGAGAGCACAAGGGCCGTGCCGGCCAGCACCAGGGCGCCCACCATCAGCATCGCGCCGAGCACGTGCAGCAGCAGCGGGAAGTTCCATGCGTCGGGGCGGATGATCGCGATCAACACGGCTCAGGCCCCGGGCTTGTAGATCATCACGACGAGCAGGGCGAGCACGGTGAGCGAGCGCAGCCAGTGCATGAGCACCGCGCGCGAGCGCTCGCTGCCAGCTGCGTTCGCGAACCCCTCTTGCGCACGCCGGCCGAATTCGGTGGCGATGGCCCACAGGACGATCGCGGCGATCACCCAGCCGTCCCACACCTGGTAGCCCTTGACGTAGATCGCGAGCCAGATCCCGAACACGAGCGTTCCGAGGCCGCCGATGCCCCACATCACGTTGCCCACGCTGAGGATGCGCGTGTCCGTGGCCGTGCCGAGCGCGAACGCGCTGAACACGACGACCGTGATCACGAGGGCGAACGCCGAGAGCACGTGCAGGAAGAGGAGCGTGTCGTACACGTCTGCGGCGGCACCCTAGCCGCGCCCGTGGACGGCTAGGCGCGCGCGGGATTTTTCGCCCGTACCAACGCTGTGGTACGGCGGCTGCGGAGTCCCGATCAATCTCGCGCCAGAAGCTTGTGCGTTCGAGGTATTTGCAGTGAATTCGTCGCCCGAGGGGGAAATAACTCCCGATTGGGGACTCGGTACTTCAAGGCAGGGAGAGGGATGACGTGCTGCACATCGCGCTAATCGTGGGAGTCGCGTACCTCGCGGTCGCTGTCTTGGGCTTCGTTGTGATCTTCCCGATCCTCCGTGCGGGTCGCGAGGCGGACCGCTCGATGGCGGCCGAGCAGTTCGAGCTGCCGGTCAGCGCCGAGGAGGCGGAGCTGCCCGCCGTCGCCCAGGCCGCGGCCGCCGCGTCCGCGGCGTCGAAGGCTCCCGCGCGCGTGCGCAGTGGCCGCTTTGCCCGCCGGGCCCGGCGTCCCGTGGCTGCTCGCCGCCCCGGCGTCTAGGAAGACGCAGCAGTCTCCGGCGCGGCCGCCGGCTGACGCGCAGGCCGGTCGAGGGCACTGATCGTGATCCAGGCCGCCGTCGCGGCAAGCACAGCCGCGGGCGTGGCGTCGACGCCGTGCGTCCCGACGAGCAGGGCGGAAAAGACGATCGAGGACAGCAGCAGCCTCGTCATGGCGGCAACGCCCGCCGCGCTGCCGACGGCCAGCGCCAGTGTGGGGGAGGCGTTGAACCACAGCACCGTCAGCGTGGCCAGTCCCACCCCCAGGAAGATCGCGGGGAACACAGGGCCGCCGCGGAAGCCGCAGCCCAGGCTGATCGCGTAGGCGATGCCCTTGGCGACGATCAGGATGAGCACGATCTTCGTCGAGTTCTGGGCCAGCAGGTCCGGTATCGCCGACTGGCCCGAGAAGAGGACGTCCTGCGAGTTGGCGCCGAGCAGGTCGGCGAGCTCCGCGAGAGCACCCACCGCCAGACCGCCCGCGAGCAGCAGCTTCGCCATTCCGAACGACCTCTCCCGCTCGCCCACATGCGTGCCGATGCGCCGGACCGCCAGGAGAACCAGCGCCGCCGCGATTCCGACGCCGATCCCAAGGAAGAGATCTGGCACGTTCGTGCCGGTATAGGCGGGCAGCCCCGGCACGGAGATCGCCTGTTCGTGCAGGCCGCCCCAGGTGCCGAGGCCGATGAAGATCACGTATCCGACGGCCGCCGCCACGAACCCCGGGATCAGGGCGGGGATCACTGCGGCGCCGAGACCGACACCGGCCTCGAGCATCAGCACGCCGCCCACGATGGGGCCGCCGAAGAGCGCTGAGATGGCGGCGAATGAGCCGGCTGTGGCGACTACGTTCCGCTGCTTTTCCTCGAGCTTGGCGAAGTTCGTGATCAGCAGGCCGACGACCGATCCCAGCGCGATCAGCGGAGCCTCAGGGCCGAGCACGGCGCCGAAGCTGAGCGTGCCGACCGCCGCGACCACGACACCCGGGCCGGCGATCAACCGTGTGGGGCCACCACTGAAACCGAGCAGTGGTGAGTGCCCGCCGTCACCGGGCAGGAAGCGGCGGGCGAGCCACACCACGACGGCGCCGATCACCGGCAGGCCGATCACCAGGTACCAACCCGGGGAGGAGGTGCCCAGCGCATCGGGCAGGTCGGTCCACAGCCAGTGCTCGGCCTCATGGACGAATGCCAGGAAGGCCGCTGCGAGGAAGGCCGCGGGAATGCCGATCAGCGCGCCGAACGCAACCAGGCGCAGATACGTCTTGCCCTGTAGGCCGGGCTGCTGCGCGTGGGGCGCGGGCGCCTCGGCACTCATCGGCCCATTCTCGGGGGGCTGGGGTGACGGTCAATCACCCGGGGAGGGTGATTCCTCGTCACCCCGCCACGCACGAGAGTCCCGCGCTCAGAAATGAGCGACTATCCGACCGAACCGATGGAGCCGGGCCCCCCGGGCCGTCGCTGTCCCCACTGCCAGGCGCCCGTATCCGACACCGCCCAGTTCTGCCCCAACTGCGGCAACGACCTCACGCCGCGCAAGTCGAGCTTCTGGCCGACGCTGCTCATCGCCCTCGTCGCGCTGGCCGCGGGCGCCGGAATCGCATACGCCATCGCGCACAACGACAACAGCAGCAGCACAAAGACGGTGACCAAGCGGGTGACCGCCACGGCGCCCGCGTCGACCACCAACAACACCGCGAGTGTGACGGTGCAGACCCCGACGCGGACCGTCACGGTGCCGCCGGTGACCGTCACCGTGCCAGGCACGACCACGATTCCGGGCGGTTAAAGGCCGATGCCCGTTCACCCCCGTCGGGTGAAGCCCGGTCACCCGACCCGGCAGCACCGTTGCGGAAGGCGTGACGTCGATTAGCTACGAAATCCGGATCAGAGGCAGGCTCGGAGAACCGGTGCTCGAGTCATTCGGCGATCTCGATGCGTCGGTCAAGCCGGCCGAGACGGTGCTCCGCGGGACGATTCCCGATCAGGCGGCGCTGCACGGGCTGCTCGACCGGATCCAGTCGCTGGGGCTCGAGCTGATCGAGGTCAAGCAGCTGCCTGAGCCAGACGACCGCCAGGCCACCCGGAACTGATGCCGTGGGCATGCGCCCGCGCGCCCATCTGCCACCGGTGCGCTTCTCGCCGCGCGGGGCATTCGAGTTCCTTCGGCGCGCGATCCGGCGGCTGATCGAGTTCGAGTTCATCGATCGCTCGATCGTGATCGCGTCGCAGGCGTTCAGCGCCGGCATCCCGCTGCTGATCGTGATCGGCTCGATCGGACCGCGCCGCGATGGCCGCAACGCCGCGGGCCACATCATCAACCGCTTCGAGCTTCACGGCTCGAGTGCCGACACGGTGCGCACGCTGTTCTCGCCCCCGCCCAGCGTGAGCTCCACGCTGACGTGGGTGGGGATCCTCACGCTGCTGTTCGCCGTCTCGAGCTTCACCCGCACTGTCCAGCGCGTATATGAGCGAGCGTGGCAGCTCGAGCGGGCTGGCGTGCGGGGCGCGTGGCGGGGCCTCGTCTGGCTGCTGGGGCTTGTGGCCTACATCACGGTGATCGCGCTGATCAAGGGGAGCGTGACCGAGGGCGGCGACCGCCTCTTGCGCGCCCTGATCGCGCTGATCCCGGGCTATGCCTTCTGGGCCTGGACGCCGCGCATCCTGCTGGGCAACCGCGTCGACCCGAAGCGCTTCGTGCCGCTGGCCATGCTCAGCACGATCGGGATGGCGCTCGTCGCCCTCGCCACGCCGATCTACATGCCGCACCTGGTGGAGACGAACGCGGAGAAGTTCGGCTTCATCGGCGTCGCGTTCGCGCTGCTGTCGTGGCTGATCGGCGTGGCGGCGGTAGCGGTGATCTGCGTGGTGGTGGGTAACCAGATCGACAGCGAGCTGAGGGGCGAACTAACAGATACGCGCCAACACGCTGGGGATTTGCAGCGCATTTAGACACTCGGGGGACTAGCAACGGAGCGCGGATGGTGCGATGCTTCGGGTGCGATGTCCGGCGTCGTCCCCGCCGACCACGCGATACCACGGACCCGTAAAACGGCCCGTCGGTTTGCGCTGTCCGATCTTGTCGGGGACTTTCGCGCGCCGTACCTCCTGGGAATCGGCTGCCTCATAGGCGTCTATTACGCGTCGGCCCACCTGGGCTACGCGCTCGGCTTCTCCGGGCCGGTGGCGGCGATTGTGTGGCTACCGGTCGGGGTGGGGATCTCGTTCCTCTACCTCGGCGGTCTGCAGTTCTGGCCGGGCGTCGTGGTCGGCGACCTCCTCGTGAACAACTACGGCACGCTGCCGATCGGCTCGGCCCTGGGCCAGAGCTGCGGCAACCTGCTCGAGGTGCTCGTGGCCACGCTGCTGCTGCGCTCCCTGTGCCCGAAGGACTCGCCGCTGGCGAGCATCGGCGGCCTCGTGAGCGTGGTGGCGTCGATAACGGCGGCGACGGTGCTGAGCGCGACGATCGGCTCGCTGTCGCTGTGGCTCGGCAACGTGATCACCACCGACGACTGGCCGCACGTCTTCCGGACCTGGGTGCTCGGGGACTTCTGCGGCGCCTTGCTCGTGCTTCCGCTCGCGCTCGCCTGGGCGCAGCCCGCGCCACGCCCGTGGCTGCGGGGCCGTCAGCTCGAGGCGCTGTTCCTGCTCGCGGTGCTGATCGCTCTCAGCGAGATCGCGTTGCACACGGAACGGCCGCTCGCCTACCTGCTCTTCCCGGCGCTGATGTGGGCCGCCCTGCGCTTCGACCAGCGCGGCGCGACGCTGGCTGTCCTGATCGCCGCCGCCTTCACGATCTGGGGCACCACGCACTTCGTCGGCCCGTTCGCCTTCGCCTCGATCAACGGCAGCGTGCTAAATACCCAGCTCTACATCATCGTGGCGGCACTTTCGACGCTCGCGGTGGCCGCGCTCGTGTCGGAGCGCGAGGCCTTCGCCCAAAGCGTCCGCGCCTCGCGAACGCGACTCGTGGAGGCGGCCGACGTGGAGCGACGTCGCCTCGAGCGCAACCTCCACGACGGCGCGCAGCAGCGACTCGTTGCGCTCGCGGCGCGGCTCTCGCTCTCCGCCGACGAGGCGTGGCGCACGCCGAGCAAGGCGCCGGAGCTGTTCGAGGCTGCGGAGACGGAGCTCCTCGTGGCGATCGAGGAGCTGCGGGAACTGGCACACGGGATCCATCCACCGGTGCTGCGGGAGTTCGGCCTCGCGCGGGCGGTGGACGCGGTGGTCGCGCGCTCGACCGGGTCGATCGACGTCACCGGCCTGCCACGCGAACGCTTCGACGACACCACCGAGGCGACGGCCTACTTCGTAGTCCTCGAGGCGATCACCAACGCGCAGAAGTACGCGCACGCATCGGTTATCCGGGTGCGGGCGAACGTGAGGTCCGGGCGGCTCGCGCTCGAGGTGTCCGACGACGGCATCGGCGGCGCGGCCGAGCATGTGGGCCTGGGCCTTCAGGGCCTCCGCGACAGGGTGGAGGCCACCGGCGGCCAGTTCACCCTGGAGAGCGAGCGCGGGCAGGGCACGCGCATCGCGGCGGACCTGCCGGCCTCCTAGGGAGTGCCGCTCGGGGCCGACGTATTCTCGCCCGCGAGGAAGAGGAGGGCCGCCTTCACGCGCCGGCTCACCTCGTCGGCGTTGCCGAGATCGAGCTTCATGAAGATCGCGTTGATGTGCTTCTCGACCGCGCGTTTCGTCAGTACCAGCGAGTCGGCAATGGCGGCGTTGCTCTTGCCCTGAGCGAGCTCCGCGAGCACCTCGCGCTCCCGTGGTGTGAGCACCGACAGCGGGGAGCCGGCGGTGTGCGCCCGCGCCTGCACCAGCACCTCGACCACCTTCGGATCGATCACCGAGCCGCCGGCGGCCACCGCCTCGATCGCGGACACGAGCTGCACCGGATCGTGGATGCGCTCCTTGAGCAGGTATGCGCGGCGGGCGGAGCCGGCGTCGAGCAGGCCGAGCACGTAGGCGGGCTCGGCGAACTGGCTGAGCACCACAACGCCGATCTCCGGATGGTCCTCGCGCAGCGCGTGTGCCACCTGGATTCCCTCGTCGCTGCCGGCAGGGGGCATGCGGATGTCGGTGAGCACGACGTCCGGTTGCAACTCGCCGATGGCCTTCATGAGGGCGTCGCGGTCGCCGCAGGTGCCGACCACCTCGACCCTGTCGGTGCGCGCCAAGATCTGGCCCAGTGCCTCGCGGACGAGGTAGGCGTCCTCGCCGATAACCACCCGGATGGGGTTACCGAATCGAGTCACGCTGGCTGGCAGGGGACGGGAGGGGGCGCGTCACAACGGCTCCTTGTCATTGACGCCCCCTGACGCTCCCAGCGGGGCGCCTAAGGCAACCGTAGCGCGTCCGCGCGCGACCGTGAGATTGGTGGTGGATGCACCACCAATGCCGCGGGAGCAGGCACTATCGCGGCGGGAATCCGGCGGCGAGCGCCACCCACATGCGGGCACCATTGAACCTTTCCGGAGCTGTCCGGATACTCGCGACAATGGACCCCGTGGCCCTCTGGAGGGGCAATCCTTAGGTTGCCCCAGTCCGGCACGCGTGAGGCGGGCCGGTCCCCGTCATCGGTCCCATCTGTCGCGTTGGCGCGGATAGCGCCCTCGCTGCCGGCCGCCCAGGCGGTCGAGCGGGGCCGCCTGCTCGACGTGCTGGATCAGGGGGCCAAAGGGCCACTCACTCTCGTCACAGGACCGCCGGGCGCGGGCAAGACCCTCCTGCTCGCGACCTGGCTCACAGCGCGCGAGCGGCCCGGCACCACCGCCTGGCTGTCGATCGAGCGCAGCGACAGCCGCCCCGCTCGCTTCTGGAGCGCGGTGCTCGACTCCGTGGAAGCCGCCGGGGAGCCGGGCCTGACACAGCTCAAGGAGCGGATTTCGGGCGATCCGTCCGAGTTCGTTGCCGCCTTCGGCAATGCGGTGGAGGCGTTGCCGGCGCCGCTCGTGCTGGTGCTCGACGACTTCCACGAGCTGCGTGCACCCGAGGTGAGCGCGTCCGTCGACACGCTTCTGCGCCATCCGCCGGAGAAGCTCCACCTGGTGATCGCGAGCCGCGCCGACCCGCAGCTGTCGCTGCACAAGCTGCGTGTGGAGGGCAGGCTCACAGACCTTCGGAGCGCCGAGCTCGCCTTCACAGAGGAGGAGGCAGCGGAGCTGTTCTCCCTCGCGGGAGTGGAGCTGACCGACGAGCAGCTGAAGACGCTCCACTCGAGGACCGAGGGCTGGGTGGCGGGCCTGCGCCTGGCCGCGCTCTCGCTGGCGAACACGACCGACGCCGACGAGCTCGTCCGCACGTTCGCGGGCCACGAGCGCTCGGTGGCGGACTACCTGGTCGAGGAGGTGCTGCAGCGCCAGCCCGAGCAGATGCGCGAGTTCATGCTCAAGACGAGCGTCGCGGACCTGATGAGCGCGGACCTGGCAGACGCGCTCACGAACGGCAGCGACGGCGCGCAGCTGCTCGACCGCCTGGAGCGCTCCGGCGCCTTCGTCTCACCCCTCGACGATCAGCGTGGCTGGTACCGCTACCACCCGATGTTCGCGGAGCTGCTCCGCAGCGAGCTGCGCCACCGGATGCCCGACAGCTACAGGCTTCAACACAGGCGTGCCGCACGCTGGCACGCTCAGAGCGGCCTCCACATAACCGCGTCCCGGCACGCACTCGCCGCCGGCGACTGGGAGCTTGCGGCCAACCTGCTCTCCACCGGATGGCTCGCGTTGCTGGTGCGCGGGGAGGCCGTTGAGCTGGCGGATCTGATCGGCGAGCTGCCCACGCAGCTGCTTGCCCGCGAGCCCGAGGTAGCGATCGCTGCCGCGGGCGCCCTGCTCGAGTCGGGCGAGCTCGAGCGCGGCCAGGAGTACATGCGGCTCGCCGACGACCAGGCGTCGACCGTCAAGTCGAGCCGCCGTGCGGACTTCGTGCTGGCGCGGACGATCGCCTCGATTTACGAGGCGCGCATCCGCGGCGAGTTCGACACGCTGCTCGCGTCGGCGCGCAAGCTGCTCGTCGGCCAGGGCTCGGCCGGGCTCGCGATCGATCCGCGCGATCGCCGCGCGCTGGCCCTGCTCAACATCGGCGTGGGGGAGACATGGATCGGCACGCCGGGCGACGCCCGCTCGGCTCTCGAGGACTCGCTCGCACTCTCCCGCCACGCGGGCCGCGACTATCTGGTGCTCTGCGGGCTGGGACCGCTTGCGCTGCTCGAGGCGCTCACCGGATCGCTGCGCGCGTCCGCACGGCTTGCGGGGGAGGCGGTCGAGCTCGCGGGCCGCCACGGATGGCTCGCCCTGCCGCCGTGCGCCGCCGCGCACGTGGCTCTCGGCATCTGCAGCTACCACTGGGGGTCGCTGGCCGAGGCCAGCCGGCACATTGACCGCGCCGGCGTTGCCGCGCGCGCCTCCGGCGAGCGCGCGGTGCTCGTGCTCACCGAAGTCATGCGGGCGCAGCTGGCCGCGCGCGGCGGCAATCTCGACGGGGCAGAGCGGATACTGCGCGCCGCGCGGCGGGAGGCCGACGGCTGGGCGATGCCGCGGAGCCTCGTGGTCACCCTCGCCTGGGCGGAGGGCAAGGTGCTGGCCGCCGAGGGCAAGGAGGCCGAGGCGGGCGATGTGATCGAGGGAGCGAAGGAACTCGGCCGCTGGGCTGAGCTTGAGCTCGTGAAGGCGCGCCTGGCGCTTGCCGACGGCGACCCGGACGCCGCGGCGGCGCTCATGGCGCCGGCGCTCGACGGTGCTGTGACGATCCTCCACCCGTCGACCGCGATCGAGCTGCACGCTCTTGCCGCCGTGGCCGAGCACCAGCGAGGCGACGACGAAACGGCGCTCGAGCTGGTGGAGCAGGCACTGCGGCTTGCCGAACCGGAAGGCGAGCGCGAAGTGCTGCTCGAGGTGGGAGCGCCGCTGCGGGAGCTGCTCGCCCGCCGCATCCGTGGCGGCACCTCCCACCGTGCCCTCGCGGGCGATCTGGTGGACGCGCTCGACCCGGAGTCCACCCGCAACGGAGACGAGGGTGCGCTGCTGCTCGACCCGCTCAGCGACCGCGAGCAGGCGGTGCTGCGCTATCTGCCCACCGTGATGTCAAAGGCGGAGATCGCGGCCGAGATGTTCGTGTCAGTGAACACCGTCAAGACCCACATGAAGAGCATCTACCGCAAGCTCGACGTCACGAGCCGGGCGGAGGCGGTGCGCCGGGCGCGTTCGCTGCACCTCGTGTGAGCAGGGTCTGCGGCGGCAGCCCGACGCTCGCGTCCACCCACTGAACGACCGTGCCGGCGAGCATGTCGTGGAGGCCGCGGCGGCGCTTGTCCACGAGCACCGGCAGGAAGCCGATGCCGAAGCTGAGCACGCACAGCACGAGGCCGCCGAAGCGCCTGAGCGCCTGCCAGAGGGTCACGTCGCGGCCGTCGCCGCTGATCACGCGGATCCCGAGGACGCGGCTTCCCGGCGTCTGGCCGGTCACGTCCCAGAAGAACGTGAAGTAGGAGCCAACCCAGATGAACCAGATGGCGCCCGCCACGACCGCGCCGCCGAGGTCAAAGTTGATGTCGCTGCCGAAGAGCCCGGCCACGAGGTTTACGGCGGCGCCCGTGATCACGGCGATCAGGTTGATCAGCGCGGCGTCGATGGCGATCGCGATACCGCGCGTGACGATGCCGGCGTAGGTCACTTGCGCCCGCCTCTGAGGATGCTGCGCGCGATCTTCTCCGCCCACGCGTCCGCGGCCGACGAGCGGACGCGCATGCCGCTCGCCATATCCGTGGCGAACCCCGCGCTCTGCTCCGCGAGCGCCGCCCGCAGCTCGGGCGAGCCCATCACGTAGCCGAGCACCCGCCGCATCTCGTCGCTCGCGAGCACGCGGTCCGTGACCTCGTCCACGAGGCTCCCGTCCACCACCTCGCCCGCCACGCCCGCCTCCACAAGCTGCTCGGCCACGCGCGCGACCGTCCCGCGGGCGATCAGCTCCGCCACGGCGCGCTCCACCAGACGCTCCTCAGCCACGCGGCCGACGATCTGCTCGAGCAGGGGGGACGCTGTTTCACGCGCGCGCACGCGCGCACGCGCGGCGACCTCCTGGCCGCCCGCCTCCAGCCCACGCAGCGCGGCGTCCGTTCGCTCGCGCACCGGCTTGGCGAGGCCCGAGCGCCAGACCCCGGCTGCCGGCAGCAATGCGACTCCCACCACCGCGCGGCCAGCCGAGACCGCGCCACGCGCGCGTCGCTCCCCGGCGGCGGCGATTCCCAGCATCAGGTGGGCGGTCGACCCTCTATCCACGGCTTACAAGGCGATGCTCTGGGGCCGCTGGGTGAGCGGCAATCACCCGCACGGGGTGATTGCCCGTCACCCTACGTCGCGGGAATCTCGAGTGCAATGAGCGATCTCGTCGCGATTGCCTACGAGAACGAGGCGGACGCGCGGTCGGCCGCCGACGATCTACGGGCGCTCGCCGGCAAGGAGCAGATTCGGCTGGACGACCTGGTGGTGGTCACCCGCGACGACGGCGGCAAGATCAAGCTGCATCAGAGCGCGAACCTGACCGGTGCCGGCGTCGCGGGCGGTGCGCTCTGGGGCGGGCTGATCGGGCTGATCTTCTTCATGCCGCTCCTGGGCATGGCGATCGGCGCCGGAACGGGCGCTCTGGCCGGATCGATGGCCGACTACGGGGTGGACGACAAGTTCATGAAGGACCTCGGCGAGAAGCTCACTCCGGGAAGCGCCGCGTTGTTCGTCCTCTTCCGCGATGCCAACCCGGACGAGGTGGTGCCCAAGGTCGCCCGGCACGGGGGCGAGGTGTTGCGGACCTCGCTCGGCGACGAGGCGGAGGAGACGCTGCGCACCGCGCTCAGCGCGGCTCGACGATAAGGACGAGCCCGTCGCGCCCGACCACTGTGATCGAGTCGTCGGGATCGGCGCCGGCGTCGCAGTGCGCGCTCCAGCGCGCGCCTTCCACCCACACCTCGCCATCGGGATGGCAGCCCGCGGTGACCCTGCCGCGCGCGCCGATCAGCGCCTCGGCTCCCGTCTGCACGCGGCGGCCGCGGACGGTGCGCCACCAGTAGTAGATCTCGAAGGAGCCGATCACCAGCGCGCCGGCGAAGAAGATCACATCCCACGGCGCGGGCAGGACCAGGAGCAGGACGATTGCCACGAGGATTAACACCGCCGTGAACAGTGTCTCCGCGGTGGGGTGATTGCGGTTCACCCGCGGGGGGTGATGATCGATCACCCGCCGCGAGCGGAACCTGGGTGCGTCATTCCTTCAAAGGAGGCGAAAACACGATGAGCACGCAGGCCGTTCCGCCGCCCGGAACCCGTTCGACGCCGCGCGGGGAGGGTTGGGTCGTATTCGCGATCGTCTATCTCGGACTCGTCGGGATCCTGAACGTGATTTACGGGATCGCGGGGCTTTCGAACAAGGAGTACTTCCGTGAGAACAGCCTCCTCTGGTCGAACCTGAAGACCTGGGGCTGGATCCTGATCATCCTCGGCGCCTTCCAGATCGTCACCGCCTGCCTGATCTACGCCCGCAGCGCGTTCGGCGCGATCTTCGGCATCTTCCTGTCGTCGCTGGCGTTCATCGCCAACTTCCTCTCGATCGGTGCCTATCCGGCCTGGTCGATCATCGCGATGGTCCTGTCCGGCTTCGTGATCTGGGCGCTGTGCGTGAACATGATCGATCGAGCGGAAACGTAGGGAGGACCTGAGCCGTGTACCTGTCGCCACTCGGAGAGGCCTCGGTAGACGCGGAGCGCGACGTCGAGGCCACCGGCCTCTGGTGGGTACCGCTCATCGCGGGGCTCCTGACGATCATCGTCGGCATCGTGGTGCTGCGGGTCGAATGGACTGTCTCGGGCCTCGCGATCTTCCTCGGTGTCGTGTTCATCATTCGCGGGCTCGTGGACGCGTTCAAGGTGCCGCTCGACGGCAGCCCGCGCGGGCTGGCGATCGTCGTGGGGGTGCTCGAGGCGTGCGTGGGCGTTGCGCTGATCGCCTGGCCGGGACCAGGCCTCACGGTGGTAGCCGCGTTCTTCGGGTGCTGGCTCGTGCTCGTCGGCGGGATCGAGATCGTCGGCGCGCTCGTCAACCGCGAGCACTCCGGCTGGTGGCTCGTCCTGTTGCTCGGGATCGTGATGGTGATCCTGGGCATCTGGGCGCTCGACAAGCCGGCTCAGACCCTCCACCTGATCATCGCGCTCGCCGGCATCTGGGCGATCGTGGCGGGGACGGTGGAACTCGTGTTCGCCTTCGAGCTCCGCAAGATGCATCGCGAAGCGCTGTCGCGTCAGAGCGTGATCGACACGGCGGCGGCGACGACGACACCCTCAGCAGCTCTCTGAGC
>DATBKS010000081.1:0-15884 GCA_036555755.1 Thermoleophilaceae bacterium | reverse complement strand
GGCTGTGACCTTGATCTGCTCGACCAGGTCGCCGCCCTGGCCCTCGGGGATGCGCTCGACCGGCCGCACGAGGACATCCAGCACATGGACCCCCATCGCGATCGCCTTCATTCCTCTTCCTTTCCCTGAGTCGTCCCGTATTGAAGGTTTATGAACTGCTCGACCACCGCGTCGAGCTGCTCGCGCCCGAGCACGCGCGGCTTGCCGATCTGGGCCGCGTGCCAGTAGACGCCGCACGCCCACTCGAGCAGCAGCATGTTGTCCACGGCGCCCTCCATGTCGTTGCCGTAGGCGAGCGCGCCGTGGTTGGCCATCAGCGCCGCGGTGTGTCCCTCGAGCGCCTGCAGCACCGCCTCCGCCAGCGCGTCGGTGCCGAAGGTCCGGTACGGCGCGATCCGCACGCTCCCCCCGAGCACGAGCATCTGGTAGTGGACGCAGGGGAGCTCTTCCTTCAGCACGCACGCGATCGCCGTGGCCATCGGCGCGTGGGTGTGGACCACGGCGCCGGCGTCGTAGCGCCGGTAGACGCCGAGATGCAGGCCTAGCTCCGAGGTGGGCGCCAGCGAGCCGTCGACGCGGTTGCCGTCGAGGTCCACGACCGGCACGTCCTCGGCCTGGAGGTTTGCCAGCACAGCGCCGGTGGGGGAGATGGCCACGAGCTCGTCGTGGCGCGCGCTCACGTTCCCGGCCGTGCCGGGCGTGAGTCCCTCCGCCGCCAGCCGCCGGCTGGCCGCCGCGACCTGCTCGCGTTGCTCTTCCAGGCCCTCCACCGCGGGCGGATCGTACTGCGACCTCGCGGAACGGCATCTGGTTTCATGCGAAAGCGAAGGAAGTTTCAGCTTTCGGCAGGGGGTAACGGTTTTGCAGGGGACCGGCGAAAACGCGCGTGCGCGCGCGGACGAACAGCATCGGCAAAACGGGATCACGCGGCGGCGGGCACTCGGCGCGGCCGCGGTAGCGGGCATCGGCGCGGCGCTGCCCTCGGTGGCGCGGGCGAGGGTGAAAGCCGCGGCTAGCGGCAGCTCGGCGGACGTGATCGTCGTGGGCGCGGGGCTCTCCGGCCTCACCGCTGCGCGCAAGCTCGCAGCGGCAGGCAAGTCCGTGATCGTGCTCGAGGCGCGCGACCGCGTGGGTGGCCGCATGCTCAACCACGACCTCGGCAACGGGAAGGTGACCGAGCTGGGCGCGCAGTTCGTCGGCCCGACCCAGGACCACATCCTCAATCTGGCCAAGGAGATCGGCGTCAAGACCTTCAAGGCCTACGACACGGGCGACAACGTCTACTACAAGAGCGGCCAGCGCTCGACGTTCAACGACAAGCTGCCCACCGGCGCGATCCCGATCGATCCCCTGATCGACGCCGACATCCTCAAGGCGGTCCTGCAGCTCGACCAGATGTCGCAGTCCGTGCCGGTCGACGCTCCCTGGCGCGCCGACAACGCCGAGGAGTGGGACAGCCAGACGCTGTGGAGCTGGTTCAAGGAGAACCAGATCAACCCGCAGGTGGGCGCGATCGTGTCGGCCGCGGTGGAGGCGATCTTCGGCGCGGAGACGCGCGACATCTCGCTGCTCTACACGCTCTTCTACATCGCGGCGTCGGGCAACGAGTCGAACCCCGGCACGTTCGAGCGCAACTTCTCCACGAGCGGTGGCGCGCAGGAGAGCCGCTTCGTGGGCGGCTCGGCGCTGATCCCGCAGGGGATGGCGCAGCAGCTCGGCAGCGCGGTGCGGCTCAGCTCGCCGGTGCGCAAGATCGAGCAGACGAGCACGGGCGTAACCGTGACGGCCGACACCGGCGTCTTCTCCGGCAAGTCCGTGATCGTGGCGGTGCCGCCGCCGATCGCCGGGCGCATCCAGTACGCGCCGCTGCTGCCGCCGCTGCGCGACCAGCTCACGCAGCACATGGGCATGGGCACGCTGATGAAGGCAGAGGCGATCTATGACGAGCCGTTCTGGCGAGCCGATGGGCTCACGGGCCAGGCAGTGTCGGACACCGGCCCGGCGAAGACGACCTTCGATAACTCGCCGCCCGACGGCTCGCCCGGCGTGCTGATGGGCTTCATCGGTGGGCACGAGGCGCGCAAGCTCGTGCAGCTCACGCCCGACCAGCAACGGGAGGCGGCGCTCCAGAGCTTCGCCAACTACTTCGGCGACAAGGCCAAGAAGCCGCGCGACTTCGTGCTGATGAACTGGTCGAGCGAGGAGTGGACGCGCGGCTGCCCGGTGTCGATCCTGTCGCCGGGCGTGCTGTTCGACTTCGGCAGCGCGCTGCGCGAGCCGTGCGGCCGCATCCACTGGGCCGGCACCGAGACCTCGACCTACTGGAACGGCTACATGGACGGCGCCGTGCGCGCGGGCGAGCGCGCGGCGGGCGAAGTGCTGGCGGAGCTCTGATGAAGCTCCGCCGCCTACTGCCAACTGCCTACTGCCTACTCCTTCTACTGCCGGCAGTGGCAGGCGCCCGGACCAAATTCGACATCCAAGTGCTCGCCCACGTCCCGCCACCCGGCTATCCCGCGCTATCCCTGATAGCGCCGAATAGGACCATCTACGTCGGCACCTTCACCAATGCCGGCGGCGACGCCAACGGTCCCTCGCATCTCTACGCCTACTCGCCCGAGGGGCTGCTCCTGCGCGACTGGACGATCCAAGGCCAGGACCCGAACGGCGACAACGGCATCCAGGTGGCGGCGCAGGACGCAGGCGGCGACCTCTACCTGCTCGACCAGCTGCCGTCGCGGGTGCTCAAGTTCGATCCGCACACTGGTACGCAGTCCACCTACGCGACGTTCGGCGACGTGCCCACGTGCCCGCCGGTGGGCGCCGCGAGCGACTGCTCGGACACCGTGATGGACAACCCGCCCGAGCCCGACTACGCGGCCTGGGGAACGGACGGCAGCCTCTACGTCACCGACTACACGCAGGGCCTGATCTGGCGCGTGCCGCCCGGCGGCGGCAAGGCCAAGGTGTGGTTCAGCGACCGCCACCTCGACGGCACCCTGTTCGGCCCGGCCGGGATCGTGATGCTGCCCGATCACCACACGCTGATGCTCTCGACGAGCGCGGGCGGCGCCACCACGCTCGGCGACCCGACGAGCGGCAAGCTCTTCAAGCTGCCGATCAAGGCCGACGGCTCACCGGGACAGCTCAAGCAGATCTGGGAGTCGAAGCCCGCGGAGGCGCCCGATGGGTTCGCGCTCGCACAGTCCGGCAACGTCTACCTGGCGCTCGTCGGACCGGGCACGAACCAGATCGTGGAGCTCTCGCCGAGCGGCAAGGAGCTCGGCCGCGCGCCGCAGGGCCCGATCGCCAACCAGCAGCTGAGCGTGCCGTTCGACGAGCCGTCGAGCGTGCAGTTCGACGGCTCGCGCATGATCGTCACGAACGACGCCTACTTCTCGGGCGACCAGACGCATTGGGTGCTGTACGACGTCTGGGCAGGAGAACCCGGCGCGCCGGTGTACGTGCCAGGCACGTGACCACTGGCCATACCGAGATTCCGCGCCTGCGTCGCGTCCCGACGCAGGCCCGCAGCCGCGCGCGCGTACGGCGGCTCCTCGACACCGCGGACGAGCTGGTCGCGGAGGAGGGCGCCGAGGCGCTCACCACCACGCGCGTGGCAGAAGCGGCTGGCGTGTCGGTGGGGTCGCTGTACCAGTACCTGCCCGACAAGGGCGCGATCGTGGAGGCGCTTGCGCGCCGCTACCTCGCCGAATTCGAGGGGCTGATGGACGAGCTCGAGCGGGAGATCGCGACCGATCCCGGGCGCTGGACGGACCCGATCGGCCGGCTGATCGACGCGTTCGCCGAGCGCTACCGCGAGCGGCCCGGCTACCGCGCGCTCTGGTTCGGCCGCGAGCTGAGCGAAGAGCTGCGCGCCGCCGACCGGGAGAACAAGGTGGCCCTCGCCCGTGGCGTGCGGCGGATCGCGGTGAAGCTCGGCCTCGCGCGGGACGACGAGTACCTGCGCGTGGCCGCGCGCGCCGGGGTGCTCGTCACCGACAGCATCCTGCAGGAGGCGTTCCGCCTGGACTCGCGCGGCGATCCCGCTCTGATCGAGGAGGCCAAGCGGATCCTGCGGCTGTACCTGGCCGAGGTTGTGAGCCACTACAGCTAGCTCCGTAACCAGCATTCTGCTAATGTTGGTTACATGTTCAAGCGTCAGTTTGGACCCGGTCTTCTGCTTGTGCTTGCCGCCGCATCGTGGGGCACGTCGACCGTCACCAGCAAGTATGCGCTTGGCGATCTGACCCCCACCGACCTCCTGGGCATGGAGGTTGCGGTGGCCACCGTGCTGCTCGTCGCGATCGCCGGTTTCAACGGGAGCCTCCGCCGCACGCCGCACTGGCGGGCCTACGCCGTGCTCGCGTTTTTCGAGCCGGGGCTGACCTTCGCACTCTTCAACATGGGCCTCGCGCACACGAGCGCCACCGACGCCGCGCTGCTCGTCTCGCTCGAGAGCGTGTTCGCCGTCGCACTGGCAGTGGCGGTGCTGCATGAGCGGCCAGGCGGCCTCTTCTTCCTTGCCGCCGCCGTGGCGTTCGGCGGCGCGGCTCTCGTCTCACTGGAGAGCGACTCAACGTCCTCGTCGCTCGATGGCGACCTGCTCGTCCTCGCGAGCGCGGCCGCGGCGGCCGTGTACGTGGTGCTGGCCCGTCGTGTTGCGGGACGCGAGGCGGCGCTCACGGTCACCGCCTACCAGTTCATGTTCGCGATGGTCTTCGCGCTGCCAGTGGTGCTCGCGGGTCACAGCAACCTCGATCACGCGGGCGCGGCGCGTCTCGCCGCCGGCGTGGCCACGGGCGTCCTGGGCTCGGCTGTGCCGTTCCTGCTCTACAACCTGGCCGTGCGCTCGACCACCGCGTCACGCGCGGCGATCGCACTTAACCTGGTCCCCGTGTTCGGAGTGCTGGCCGCGCTCGTGCTGCTCGGCGAGCGGCCCGGCTGGCCTCAGCTCGTGGGCGGCGTGCTGATCGTGGCGGCGCTCGGGCTCGTGTCGGCGGGCCGCGGGCAGCCGGAGCCGACGCCAAGCGCGCCCGTCGCCGCGATGTCCCTCGAGGAGTGCCCGACCATCACGGCGTAGCACCCGGGCGCCACGCGCCAGTCGTCGGCGAGCGAGTCCCAGTAGGAGAGGTCACGCGTGGTGATCGGGAAGGCGATCCGGCGCGATTCGCCCGGCGCGAGCGTGACCTTCTGGAAGCCCTTCAGCTGCTTCGGCGGCTGGACGGTGTTCGGGTCCGGCTGCGGTAGCCCGAGGTAGAGCTGCGGCGTGTCGGTGCCCGCGCGCGTGCCGGTGTTCGTCACCGTGATGCTCGCGCCGGAGGGCGTCACGCGCAGGTCCTTGTAGGCGAAGTTCGTGTACGAGAGACCGAAGCCGAACGGGAACGCCGGCTTGATGTGGTTCGCGTCGTACCAGCGGTAGCCGACGAGCACGCCCTCCTTGTACTTCACGTTCTCGGCCACGCCCGGGTACTTCTCCGGATCGCCGGCGGTCGGGATGTCGCCCTCCTGCTGCGGGAAGGTGACCGGCAGGCGCCCGCTCGGGTCGCTGTCGCCGAACAGCACGCTGGCGATGGCCGGACCGCCCTGCTCGCCCGGGTACCAGGCCTCGAGCAAGCCCTTGACCTTGTCGCGCCAGGGCGTCAGCACGGGGCCGCCTGTCTCGAGCACGACGATCGTGTTCGGGTTCGCGGCGGCCACCTGCTCGATCATCGAGTCCTGGTCGCCGTTCGTGTTGGGGCACTCGAGGGTCAGGCAGGCACGGTCGGTGCCCTCTGTCTCGTAGTCGCCCGCGAAGACGATGGCCACGTTGGCGTTCTTTGCGGCAGTGGCGGCACTCGAGGCGTCGCTGCCGTCGTTGTAGCTCACGTGCACGCCCGGTCCGGCGCGCTGGGTGATCGCCTGGCGCGGGCTGGTGAAGGAGAAGGGCACGACGTTGCCCGAGCCACCGCCAGTGACGAAGCTGTCCGCGTCCTTGCCGATCAAGGCGATCGACTTCAGCTTGTTCGAGTTGAGCGGCAGCGCGCCGCGGTTCTTGAGCAGCGTGATCGCCGACTGCTCGATCTGCTCGGCGGTCTGCGCGTGCGCCTGCTTGTCGATCTGGGAGTCGTCGTCCTTGTAGGCGGCACGGTCGAAGAAGCCGTAGGCGAAGAGCGTGCGCAGAATGCGGTGCACGTGCTCGTCCACCTGTTGCGGCGTGGACAGGCCGGCGGCGAGCACAGCGTTCACGGCGGTGGGGGAGTAGGCGAGGCCGGGCCAGGGATCGAAGTCGAGCCCGTTGTTGAGGTTGCGCGGCGTGCCGTGGGCGGCGCCGTAGTCGGCGATCACGTAGCCCTTGAAGCCCCAGTCGCGCTCGAGGATGTCGTGCAGGAGGTGCGCGTTCTCGCAGGCGTAGTCGCCGTCGAGGCGGTTGTAGGAACACATGACCGTGCCCACGTGCGCGTCCTTCACCGCGGCCTCGAACTGAGGGAGGTAGATCTCGCGCAGCGTGCGCTGGTCGACGACCGAGTTCTCGGTCATGCGGTTGCCCGCGAGCGGCGGCGGTCCGACAGGCTGGCCGGGAGCGGTCAGGTTCGCCACCGGTCCGGCGAAGCCCTCCTGGTTGTTGGCGGCGAAGTGCTTCACGTCGCCGATCACGCCCTGCGACTGCGCGCCGTCGATCCAGCCCACCGTCAGCTTCGACACGAGATATGGGTCTTCGCCGTAGGCCTCGAAGGTGCGGCCGCCGAGCGGCGTGCGCATGATGTTCACGGTGGGTGCGAACACCACGTCGTTGCCCTTGTCCTTCACCTCGTTGCCCACCACGTCGCCGTGCTTGAACGCCATCGCCGGATCGAACGTCGCGGCGAGCGCCATCGGGATCGGCATCGCGGTGGAGGAACCCTGTCGCGGACCCACGGGGCCGTCGCTGTAGTACACGGGCGGAAGTCCGACGCGCGGGATGCCGTCGCTCGTGCCGGTGTGCTGGTGAGCGCCGCCGGCAACGCCGTTCAGATCATCGCCGGCGAGCAGCGAGATCTTCTCGCTCTGCGTGAGAGCGTCGAGCAGCAGCGAGGCGCGGGCGTCCGGCGACAGCGACGTGTCGCACCACGGATGGTCCCCGCAGCGCCCCGCGGCATGCGCGGGCGAAGCCACGAGCAGCATCCCGATCAGCCACGCGAGCAGCGCGGCACGGCGGCCCCTGCCTGCCTCCACGCCCGGGAAGGATGCCGGACGTGCGCCAGGAATGCGCCGGTCAGCGGCAGATGCTCGTGAGCTTCGGCGCGCTGGTGTGGCCGCGCTTCGCGGGCTTCACGGTCACGCTCACCTTCTTCGCCCGCGCGCGCGAGGACAGCTCGAGCACGCCGCTCCCGCGCCGCGAGATCACCCGGGCCCCGCGCACCCGGACCGTGTAGCCGTGCGGGTACTGAACCGCCGGCAGCACCACGGCGCTGCACGAGCCCGCGCCGAAGCGCTTGTGTCCGCCCGCGCGCGTGGTCGAGTACTTCAGGTGGAACACGCGCTTGCCCGCGCTGAAGCCGAACCCCACCGGCGTCCCGGCCAGCGCGAGCGGGTACGGGCGCGCGAGGGCCTTCAGCGTCCGCTTGACCACGTTGGGGCCCTGCGGCGACTGTGCCGGGTCGAGCACCAGCGCCTGCTTGCTCGCCGGGATCGCGGACGTCGTCGGGTCGCTGCAGCCGCAGTACGCCCACTCGATCCAGGGAAGCCGCGCGGCGTCGGCGTCGCCCGCCACGCGAGTGAGGGTTCCCGTGTCTGCGGTCGCGCCGAACTCGGTCAGGAACAACGCGTCGCCGGTCTTCTTCGAGCGCTTGAGCGCGTTCGAGATCACCGCCTGCTCGGGCGCGCGACACGCGGCCGCAACGGTCGACGAGCAGTAGTCGTGGAACGACATCCCCGCCGCCGAATCGCCGAAGTCCGGCAGCTGCGTCTCCGCCTGACCGAGGTTGAACGAGCCGTCCGGCTCGTACCAGACGACGTGTTCAGGATCGACTCCGCGAATCGCCGCGATCACCTTCGACTCGAGCGCGCCCAGCTGCGCCTCGAACGCCGGGCAGCCGGAGGCCGTGATGCAGGAGGGCCACGACGAGCCGGGCCAGGGCTCATTGAACAGGTCGTAGCCGATCACGTGCTCGTTGGCCGCGAAGCGCGCGGCCACGTGAGCCCAGGCCGCCGCATAGCGCTCCTGAAGACCGACTCCGCCCGGGCCCGGCGAGTCCGCCCATAGGTGGTCGAACGCGTGCTCGAGGGCCGGCATCGCCGTGTAGTTGCCGGGGAAGCCGCGATCCGGCGTGTTCGGGAGCCCGTCGTCCTGCACCGCCCAGTCCGGGAAGCCCTCCCCGTGGAAGCGCTCGTTGTACTGGTCCTGGTGGAAGTCGAGCAGCGTGTAGATGCCCTGCGCGCCGAGCTCCGCCACCGTCGCCGCGATGTTGTCGAGGTACGCGTCGTCGTAGACGCCGGGCGCGGGCTCGACCGCGCCGTAGATCACTCCGAGCCGCACCACCGTGAACCCGTTGCGCGCCAGAAAGGCCGCGTCATCGGCGCCGAACCCGATTGTGCTCGGCTCGTACGGCGGCAGCTTGAAGACCATGTTGAGCCCATGGAGCTCGAGCACCCGCCCAGACCCATCCACAATCCACCGCCCCGCATGCCGAGGCGGAGCGGCCGATGAAGACGAAGCAAGCGCAAGAACAAGCGCCAGGGACAGAGCCGCCAATCCCCAATCCCCAATCCCCAATCTCTTACGCACGCGCATCCCCAATCAGCAACTCAACAATCACAGTGTCCTTCCACTCTCCCCGCAGCTTCGCGTGCCTCTTGTAAACACCGACCTCACGGAATCCGACCGCTCGGCACAACGCCAGGCTCGCCTCATTCTCGGGGAAGATCCGGCTGAGCAACTTCCAGTAGCCCCGCCGCTCGCACGCCGCCACGAGCGCTTCGACCGCCGCGCGGCCCGCTCCGCGCCCGCGCGCCTCGCGCCCCACGTACACCGAGAAGTCCGCCACGCCCGCGTAGGCCGGGCGTTTGGCTCGGTAGGGCGGGGCGGACGCCCAGGCCACCGGCTCACCGACCCCGTTTTCCACGACCACGAGTGGGAAACTCGCCTGTATCCAGCTTTCGATGTCGGCGGCCTCGCGCGGTTCCGTCTCGAACGTCGCCAGCCCGTCCTCGATGCCCTCGTTGTAGATCCGCGCGATGGCGCCGGCGTCATCGAAACTCGCCTCGCGCGTCGAGAATTCGCTCATTACGCGCAATTGTCACCCCCCGGACGGCGGGGTGTCGTGCGGCGGATGGAAGAACGCGGCCCGGTCGCGGTAGGGTGCCGGGAACGTATGGCCTCGACCCCGCTTCAAGTCCCCGCTTCCTCGTCAGAGCAGGGTGAATTCGCTGCGGGGCAGGCCCCGCCCGGACACCTGCCGGACACACAGGCGGTGATGGACAAGTCGCGGCTCGAGAACTTCCGCGTCGCGAACCCGATCCTCCCGCGCGCCCTGCGCGCCGACCTCTACGCGCTCTACGGCTTCGCCCGGCTGGTGGACGACATCGGCGACGAGGCCGAAGGCGACCGCCTGGCGATGCTCGGCTGGCTCGACTCCGAGCTCGACGCGCTGTATGCAGGAAAGCCGGGCCACGAGCTCATGCAGCGCCTGCAGCCCACCGTGCGCGCGCACGGCATCCCGCCCGATCCGTTCCGCCGGCTGATCGAGGCCAACCGGCGCGACCAGACCGTCACGCGCTACCGCACCTTCGACGAGCTCCTCGACTACTGCCGCCTGAGCGCGGATCCGGTCGGCCACCTGGTGCTCTACGTGTTCGACAGCGCGACGCCCGAGCGCATCGCGCTCTCCGACCGCGTGTGCACCGGGCTGCAGATCGTCGAGCACCTCCAGGACGTGGGGGAGGACCTCGAGCGCGGTCGCGTCTACCTTCCACTTGAGGACATGGAGAGTTACGGCTGCACCGTTGAGGATCTGTCGAAGCGCCCGACGCCCGAGGGCGTGCGGCGCGTGGTGGCGTTCGAGGCGCTGCGCGCGCGCCGGCTGCTCGACGAGGGCGCGCCGCTGGCGCGCCAGCTGCCGTGGCGGGCGGGCCTCGCGGTGGCGGGCTTCGTCGCCGGTGGGCGGGCCGCGATCGGCGAGATCGAACGCCGCGACCACGATGTCCTCTCAGGCGCGCCGCGCGCTTCCCAGGCCCGCCGCCTGGCCGCCTTCGTATCCGTCTTGTTCGGGCTCGCGAGGACCTGAGTGCAGGACCTGGCGAACGCATACCGCCATTGCGAGCGGGTCACCCGTCGTAGGGCTGCGAACTTCTTCTACGGCATCCGCCTGCTGCCGCTCGAGAAGCGCCGCGCGATGTGCGCGGCTTACGCGTTCGCGCGCGAGGTGGACGACATCGGGGACGGCGATCTCTCGCCCGAGCAGAAGGTCGCCGCGCTCGACGAGCTGCAGGGCCGCCTCCATGGCGCCAACGGCGCGGAGCCGACGCCGATGATGCTCGCGCTCGGCGACGCGACGCAGCGCTTCAACCTGCCGGTCGACGCGTTCGACGATCTCATCGCGGGCGTTCGCACCGACATCTATCCGGCTCGCTTCGAGGACTTCGACGAGACCGTCCTCTACTGCCGCCGCGTGGCGGGCTCGATCGGGCGGCTGTGCCTGGCGATCTTCGGCTCGCGCGACCCGGAGCGGGCGATCGCGCTGGCCGACGACCTCGGCGTGGCGATGCAGCTCACCAACATCATCCGCGACGTCCGTGAGGACGCCGCCAACGGCCGCGTCTACCTCCCGCGCGAGGACCTCGTGCGTTTCGAGTGCCCGGACTTCCCGGACGGCTCGCCGGACGCGCTGTCGGCGCTGATCGCCTTCGAGGCCGCGCGCGGGCGCGAGTGGTTCGACCGCGGGCTGGAGCTTGTGCCTCTGCTCGACACGCGCAGCGCGTCCTGCGTGCTCGCGATGACCGGCATCTACCGGCGGCTGCTCGACCGCATCACCGAGTCGCCGCAGCTCGTGATGGAGAGGCGGGTGTCGCTGCCCGGCTGGGAGAAGGCCTGGGTGGCCGCGCGCAGCCTCGTGGAGGCGGCGGCGTGAGCGGGCGGCGGGCCGTGGTGATCGGCGGCGGGCTCGCCGGCATCGCGGCAGCACTCGACCTTGCCGACGGCGGCGCCGAGGTGACGCTGCTCGAGGTGCGCACGCGGCTCGGCGGCGCGGCCTACTCGTTCGATCGCGACGGGCTCGAGATCGACAACGGGCAGCACGTATTCCTGCGCTGTTGCACGGACTACCGGGCGCTGATCGGGCGCCTCGGCGTGGAGGACAGGACGTTCCTGCAGGAGAAGCTCTCGTTCCCGGTTCTCGCTCCCGGCGGGCGCCATGGAACGCTGTCGCGCACCGGGTTGCCGTCCCCGCTCCACCTCGCGGGCGCGCTGGCCACCTACCCGTTCCTAGGCACGGGCGAGCGCCTGCATGTGGCCATCACGGCCCGCGCGCTGTCGAAGCTCGAGCTGTCCGATCCCGCGCTCGACACGCAGACGTTCGGGGACTGGCTCGCCGAGCATGGCGAGAGCCCCGCGGCCGTGGCCGCGCTCTGGAACCTGATCACGCTCCCGACCGTGAACCTGCCGGCCGAGCGCGCCTCGCTGGCGATGGCGGCCAAGGTCTTCCAGACCGGCCTGCTCGACACCTCCGACGGCGGCGACATCGGCTACGCGCGCGTGCCGCTGTCGAAGCTGCACGCGGAGCCGGCGGAGCGCGCGCTGCGCGAGGCCGGAGTGGACGTGCGGATGAAGGCGCGCGTGAACGCCGTCCGCTCGGGGCTGATGGTGGAGTCCGACGCGGGCATGTTCGAGGCCGACGCCGTGGTGCTGGCGGTGCCGCACGACCGCGCGGCCGGGCTGCTGCCCGAAGGCGCAGTGGCGGAGCCGCTCGACCAGCTCGGCACCTCGCCGATCGTCAATGCGCACCTCATCTACGACCGCAAGGTCACCGAGCACTCGCTCGCGGCGGGCCTCGATTCGCCCGTGCAATGGCTGTTCGACCGCACGGAGGAGTGCGGACTGACGGGCGGCAAGCAGCACATCGCGCTCTCCCTCTCCGGCGCCGACCGCGAGATGGGTATGTCCAATGAGGAGCTGCGAGACGAGCTTGTGCCTGCAGTTGCGGAGCTTTTGCCTGCAGCGGATGGCGCGATGGTGCAGGATTTCTTCGTAGTGCGCGAGCACGCAGCAACTTTCCGCGCCGAACCGGGGTCCGGCCGACTGCGTCCGGGCCCGCGTACCGGCGTGCCCGGGCTCTTCCTCGCCGGCGCGTGGACCGACACCGGCTGGCCGGCCACCATGGAGGGCGCGGTGCGCAGCGGCCACACGGCAGCGCGCGAGGCGCTGGGAGCGCTCGGCAAGCGAATTCCGGCGATGGCGGGTGCCGCATGAGCTCCGGCGACCAGGGCCTCGTGGTGCTCGCCCCGATCCCGCTCGACGCCCGCGCGGCGCGGGCGGGCTCGGCGCAGGCGCACGTGGTGCACAGCGGCATCGGCTCGCGCTTGTCGCGGCGTGCCGCCGAGCGCGCCCTGCGCGCGCCCGGCTCGGCCGTTGCCGTGACCGGCGTGTGCATGGCCATCGACCCGAGCCTCGAGACCGGTGACCTGGTGCTCGCCTCCGAGATCCGCTTCCCCGACGGCACGGTGCCGATCCCCGCGGCCGGCATCCTCGCCGGCGCGCTCCGGCGCGCGGGCATCAAGGTGCACGTCGGACCGATCGTCTCCAACCCGCACGGGATCGCGCTCCTGCGCAGCAAGCGCGCGCAGCTCCGCGAGAGCGGCGCGATTGCCGCTGACACCGGCTCTGGTTGGCTTGCGAGCGGCGCGGGCGGCCGCCCGTTCGCCGTCCTGCGCGCGGTCGTGCGCAGCGGGTCGAGCCAGCTTGGGCGTCCGCTCGTGGCGGCGGCCAGCGGCGCGCGGGCGCACCGCGCGCTCGTCGAGGCCACCTGGGTGCTCGACCGCTGGGCGCACACCGTTGCCCCGCGCCGCGTGGTGCTCGCCGGCCCGCGCGCGTCGTGCGCCGGGGTGGAGCGCGCGATCGAGGTGGTGGAGAAGGCACTCGAGCAGTACGGGGCGCCGGTGTACGTGCGCCGCCAGATCGTCCACAACAAGCACGTCGTGGCCGAGCTGGAGGAGCGCGGCGCGGTGTTCGTGGAGGAGCTCGACCAGGTCCCCGAAGGCGCCACCACTGTGCTCTCGGCGCACGGCGTGGCCCCGGCGGTGCGCGAGACCGCGAAGGAGCTCGAGCTCGACCTGATCGACGCCACCTGCCCGCTCGTGGCGAAGGTCCACCGCGAGGCCCGCCAGTTCGCCGACGCCGGCTACACGATCGTGCTCGTCGGGCACGCGGGCCACGACGAGGTGGAGGGGACGCTGGGCCACGCGCCCGAGCGCATCCGCCTCGTGGCGAGCGTGGAGGAGGCCGAGGCCGTGGAGGTCGAGGATCCCGAGCGCGTCGCCTACCTCACGCAGACCACGCTTGCCGTCGACGAGACGCGCGCGGTGATCGAGGTGCTCGAGCGCCGCTTCCCCGGCTTGGTCGGTCCCCGCTCGGACGACATCTGCTACGCCACCCAGAACCGCCAGGATGCCGTGCGCGAGCTGGCCAAGATGTGCGACACCGTGCTCGTGGTGGGCTCGCCCAACTCGTCCAACTCCAACCGCCTCGTCGAGGTCGTGCGCCGCGCGGGCACGCCGGCATACCTGATCGACGACGAGATGGACATCGAGCTGAGCTGGCTCGACGGTGCGCACACGGTGGGGCTCGCGGCTGGGGCATCGGCCCCCGAGCGGCTGGTGCAGCGCGTGCTCGCCTCCCTCGCCGGACTCGGCGCGATCTCGGTGGAAGAGAACTCGGTGGCGAAGGAGGCCGTGCGCTTCGGCCTCCCGCGCGAACTTGGAGTCACGCGCGGTGACTGACGTCTACGCCGGACCCTCGCAGGCCGAGGAAGCGGCCCGCGACGCGCTTGCGCGTGCGCGCGACCACCTGCTCGGGCTCCAGCAGCAGGCCGGGTTCTGGCGCGGCAAGCTCGAGACCAACGTGTCGATGGATGCGGAGGACCTGCTGCTGCGCGAGTTCCTCGGCATCCGCGAGGAGACTCGCAGCAAGCTGTCCGCGTCCTGGATCCGCTCCCAGCAGCGAGCGGACGGCAGCTGGGGGAACTTCTACGGCGCGCCGGGCGACCTCTCGACGACGGTGGAGTCCTACGCGGCGCTGCGGCTCTGCGGCGACGATCCCAACTCGGACCACTTGGTCCGCGCGCGCGAGTTCATCCTCGCGGGCGGCGGGGTCGAGAACGCGCGCGTGTTCACGCACATCTGGCTCGCGCTGTTCGGAATCTGGTCGTGGGACGACATCCCCGCGCTGCCACCGGAGCTGATGCTGCTGCCGGGAGGCGCGCCGATCAGCATTTACTCGTTCGCCTGCTGGGGCCGCCAGACCGTGGCGGCGCTGACCGTGGTCTCGGGCTACCGGCCCGTCCGGCCGCTGCCGTTCGGGCTCGACGAGCTCTTCAGCGGAGCTTCGCGTGAGGTGGAGCGCGGGTCGCTGCGCACCCTGCGCGGCTGGTTCGGCCTCGCCGACCGCTTCCTGCACAAGTACGAGAAGCGGCCGCTCAAGTGGCTCCGCCGCCTCGCGCTCGCGCGCGCCGAGCGCTGGATCATCGCCCGCCAGGAGGCCGACGGCTCGTGGGGCGGCATCCAGCCGCCGTGGGTCTACTCGATGATGGCGCTCGACCTGCGCGGCTACCCGGTGGACCACCCGCTGATGCAGGCTGCGCTCGAGGGGCTCGAGTCGTTCACCGTGTACGAGGAGGAGCACTGCTGGCTCGAGGCCTGCCAGTCGCCGGTGTGGGACACGGCGCTGGCGGTCATCGCACTGCGCGACGCGGGCGTGGCGGCCGACGATCCGGCGCTGGTCCGCGCCGTCGGCTGGCTGCTCGACGAGGAGGTGCGCGTGGGCGGCGACTGGGCCGTGCGGCGCCCCGAGCTCGAGCCCGGCGGCTGGGCGTTCGAGTTCGAGAACGACAACTACCCGGACCTCGACGACACCGCCGAGGTGGTCCTGGCCCTGCGCCGGGTGGAGCACCCGGACCGCGAACGCGTCGCCGCCGCGGTGCGCCGCGGGGTGGACTGGCTCGTGGGGATGCAGTCGTCGAACGACGGCTGGGGCGCCTTCGACGCCGACAACTTCCACGGCATCGTGGAGAAGCACCCGTTCTGCGACTTCGGCGAGGTCACCGACCCCCCGAGCGCCGACGTGACCGCCCACGCCGTAGAGATGCTCGCGGCCGAAGGGCTGGGCGACGGCGACGTCGCCCGCAAGGGACTTGAGTGGCTGCTCGGCGAGCAGGAGGCCGACGGCTCCTGGTGGGGCCGCTGGGGCGTGAACCACGTGTACGGCACGGCGGCCGCGCTGCCGGCGCTCGAGTCGATGGGCATGACGGGCGACGATCCGCGCGTGCGCCGCGCGGTGGAGTGGCTGCGCGCGCACCAGAACGAGGACGGCGGCTGGGGCGAGGATTGCCGCTCGTACGTCGACCGCGAGTGGATCGGGCGGGGGGAGAGCACGGCGTCGCAGACGGCCTGGGCCCTGATCGCGCTGCGCGCCGCTCAGCATCCGCGCGACGAGATGGTGGAGCGCGGGCTGCGCTTCCTCGCCGACACCCAGCGCGAGGACGGCACCTGGGACGAGCCGTACTACACGGGCACCGGCTTCCCCGGCGACTTCTACATCAACTACCACCTGTACCGGCTCGTGTTCCCGGTGAGCGCGCTCGGGCGCTGGCTCGCGTGAGCGACGGGCTGCTGGTGCTGACGCCGCTGCGGATCGAAGCGTTGGCTGCGCGCCGTGG
>DATBKS010000080.1:0-3888 GCA_036555755.1 Thermoleophilaceae bacterium | reverse complement strand
CGCGCGACTGAACCAGCCTGGTCATTCGCTGAGAAGGATAGGGAGGCTTCCGGGAGCTGTTACGAGGTCTTGCTGAGGCGCGACTTCGCCGCCGCAGCGTCTTCTCCTGTGTCGACAGGCGGCCTGCGCCCCTTGAGGCTGGCCGGCATGACGCGCATCAGCGCGCGGGCCACGCGTCCCTCCACGAGGAGGGCGTCAGCCTGCCCGCGCAGCTGCCGCTCGGCCTCAAGCGCGCGGGCGAGGTGGAGCGGGCCGAAGCGCCGTATCCGGCGCACCCTCACGGCGCCGTTTTGCGGCGGCGCGGTCGTGATGAGCGAGACGTCGATGCCTGCCTCCCGCGCCTGGGCGGCCCAGCTCTCCGCCCGGCTGGCGGCCGCCGCGCCGCTGGCCACGCCGATCACGAGCGGCGTGCCCCAGCCCTCCGGGCGCGCGCCGGCGAAGTGGCCGGCGTCGTCGCTCCCCTCCCCGACTTCACCCTTTGAGCGGCGCAGCCAGACCATCGAGTCGCTCAGGCAGTCGAGCCCGATGCGGGCGATCCCGCGCAGCCCGTCGCGCCAGCCGCCATCCACGATCAGGCGGAACCAGAACTTGCCGGCGGGTCTCACCACGGTGCCCTTGAGCGTCGCCGCGGCCGACTGCGACGGCGGCAGGAGCGACGCCTCGAGGCGCGCGTAGTTGCGCGCGTCGCGCAGCGCCTCTCCCCACGACCCCGCGAGCTCGTGCGACATGTCGTGCTCGAACGGCCACACCGGCCCGCTGGGCCACAGCCCCTCGTGCACGGCGCGCGACTCGTCGTGCCGGTAGGCGCCGCGGCGGAACATGCGCGTGCGGTAGGCCGGGTACTTCATCGAGGGCCGCAGCTCCGCGCCGAGGAAGCGGTGGAACTGCGGCAGGCCGCAGATGTCGTAGCCGGGCGGCGGCGACGCCAGGAAGCGCTGCATCTCCTCCTGGAGCTCCGGCGTGAGCGTCTCGTCGGCGTCGATCTCGAGCACCCAGTCGGAGGTGGCGTGGTCGATCGCCACGTTGCGCTGTGCGGAGAAGCCGGGCCACGGGTTCTCGACCACCAACGCACCCGCCTCCTGAGCGATCTCCCGCGTCCGGTCGGTCGAGCCGCTGTCGACCACCACGATCTGGTCGCAGAAAGCGACGGACGCGAGCGCGGCAGGCAGGCGCTCTTCCTCGTCGCGCACGATGAGGCAGGCTGAAATCGTCTCGGCCAAGTCGGGCCAGTATGAACAGCGGTCCGGCGAGGACCCGTGGTACGGTCGCGCCGGTGAGCCGCGACCCGTCTATTGCGATCGCCCATGAGTGGCTCGCGGCGAGGGCAGGTGCGGAGAAGGTGTTCGAGACGCTCGCGGAGGAGTACCCGAGCGCCGACCTCTACGCGCTCACCCGCGAGCCGGACGTGCCCTTCGACTTCGGCGGCCGCAAGGTGAAGACCACGTTCCTCGATACCGCGGCCCTGCGTCACCGGCGCGACCTGACGCTGCCGCTCATGCCGCTGGCCTGGCGCCTCCTGGGCGCACGCTCCCGCTACGACACCGTGATCACGTCGAGCCTCGCCTGCGTGAAGGGCTTCGCCCCCGCGCGCGCCGCCACGCACTACTGCTACTGCCACGCGCCGATGCGCTACGCCTGGCAGCCGGACATCGACACCCGCCACCACGGCCTCGGCCCCGCCGTCGACCTCGGCCTCAAGTGGCTGCGCCGCTGGGATCGACGCTCGGCTGACTGGGTCGACTTCTTCGCCGCCAACTCCACCGCCGTCCAGCAGCGCATCCGCGACTTCTACGACCGCGAGGCCGAGGTGATCCACCCGCCGGTGGACACCGAGTTCTTCACCCCGCCCGAGCACGCCGGCGCCGGCGAGCCCTACGTGTTCGCGATCTCGCGCTTCATCGCCTACAAGCGCACCGACCTGGCGATCGAGGCGGCCACGCGAGCTGGCCTGCCGATCGTGGTGGCGGGCTCAGGGCCGCTCGAGGCCGAGCTGCGCGCCACCGCCGAGCGCGTCGGGGCCGACGCCCGCTTCGAGATCCAGCCCTCGGACGAGCGCCTGCGCGAGCTCTACCGGGGCGCGACCGTGCTCGTGTTCCCCGCCCTCGAGGACCTCGGGATGATCCCCGTGGAGGCGCAGGCGTGCGGGACGCCGGTCGTCGGCCTCGACGAGGGCGGCACGCGCGACACCGTGGTCCAGGGCGAGACCGGCCTCCGCGTACAGGAACAGACCGTCGACGCCTTCACCGAGGCAATCCAGGCGGTCGCCGCGAACCCGCCCGACCCCGCCGCGTGCCGCGCCCACGCGGAGACCTTCTCGCGAGAGCACTTCAAGGAGCGCATCCGCGAGTGGGTCAGGGTGTAGACCTACGGCGACCGTCTGACGAGCGAAAACCGAGTCCCGCAAGGACCCAGGGTCGAAGCAATATGTCGATATTGCGAGACCCGAGGACGCCGCGGGGCGAAGGTTTGCAGCCGTCAGGCGGTCGGTGTGACGCGGTAGGCGTCGAACACCGACTCGATGTTGCGCAGCCGCTGCACGCAGGTCTTGAGCGCCTGCGTGTCCCCCACCTCGACCACGAACCGGTTCTTCACCATCGGGTGCACAACGGTGCAGCGCGCCTCGAGGATGTTGATGCCGCTCTCGGCGAAGGTGCGCGAGAGGTCCTCGAGCAGCCGGTGGCGGTCCCACGCGTCAACCTCGAGCTCGACGCGGAACGACGTCGCGCCCGTGCCCTCCCACGACACCTTGGTGAAGCGCTCCGGCGTCTTCATCAGCGCCCGCGCGTTGGGGCAGTGCTCGTGGTGGATCGTGATCCCGCGGCCCAGTGAGATGTAGCCGACGATGGGGTCGCCCGGCACCGGGCGGCAGCATTTGGCGAGCCGCAGCGGCACGTCGTCGATCCCCTCCACCTTGATGCCGTAACTCGACGAGGCGGCTGTGGGCTTTGGCTTCTCGCGCTTGGCGAGCAGCTCGTCGGCGGGACCGTCGAGCTCGACCGCGGCTTCGCCCTGCTTCAGCCGCTGCATCAGCTTGTGGGTGACGACCTTGGCGGAGATCTTGGACTGGCCGAGGGCGATGTAGAACTCGTCGCCCTTCTTGAAGCCCATCTCGCGGATCACGTCGGCGAGCAGCGGCGAGCCGGCCATCTTCTGCGGCGGCAGGCCGGCGCGCTTGAGGTTCTCCTGGAGGATGTCGCGGCCCGCGCGCTCAGAGTCCTCGCGGCGCTCGCGCTTGAACCAGGCGCGGATCTTCGACTGCGCGCGGGCGGTCTTGGCGAGTGAGAGCCAGTCGCGCGACGGGCCGCGCTCCTGCTTCGAGGTGAGCACCTCGCAGATGTCGCCCGACTGCAGCTCGTAGTGCAGCGGCACGATCTTGCCGTTGACCTTCGCGCCGACGCAGCGGTGGCCCACGTCCGTGTGGATCGAGTAGGCGAAGTCCAGCGGCGTGGCGCCGCTCGCGAGCGACTTGACCTCGCCCTTCGGCGTGAAGACGAAGACCTCGTCCTCGAACAGGTCGGCCTTGAGGGTCTCCGCGAACTCCTGCGGGTCCTTGGTCTCCTGCTGCCAGTCGAGCAGGTGCCGCAGCCACTCGACCTTCTGCTCGACCGGCTTGCCGCCGTCCTCCTTGTAGATCCAGTGCGCGGCGACGCCGAACTCGGCGGTGCGGTGCATCTCGAAGGTGCGGATCTGGATCTCGAGCGGCCGTCCCTCGGGCCCGATCACCGTGGTGTGGAGCGCCTGGTACATGTTGAACTTGGGCATCGCGACCCAGTCCTTGAAGCGCCCGGGCAGCGGCTTCCAGAGCGAGTGGATGACGCCGATCGCGCCGTAGCAGTCCTTGACCGACTCGACGATGACGCGCATCGCCGTGAGGTCGTAGATCTCGTT
>DATBKS010000079.1:0-16007 GCA_036555755.1 Thermoleophilaceae bacterium | reverse complement strand
TCTCCTGCGACAGCAGCTTCCACGGCGTCACGCTCGGGCCACTGTCGATGGTGGGCGACGAGTTCTTCAAGGAGGGCTTCGGACCGCTGCTTCCCGGCTGCGAGCGCGTCCCGTTCGGCGACCTCGACCGGCTCGAGCGCGAGCTGCGCAGGAAGGACGTCGCCGCCTTCTTCGTCGAGCCGATCCAAGGCCGCATGGTCACGCTGCCGCCAGCCGGTTACCTCCACGCCGCACAGGAGCTCTGTCGCCGCTACGGCACGCTCTTCGTCGCCGACGAGATCCAGACCGGGCTCGGCCGCACCGGCAAGTGGTTCGCGCTCGAGCACTGGGGACTCGAGCCGGACTTCGTGCTCGTCGGCAAGGCGCTGAGCGGCGGCTACATGCCGGTGGCCGCGATGGTCACCACGCGCAAGATCTTCCAGAAGGCGGTCGGGACGCTCGAGCGCAGCTACGTGCACCAGTCGACCTACGGCCGCAACCGGCTGTCGATGGCCGCGGGCCTCGCCTCGCTGCGCATCATCGAGCGCGACGGCCTCGTGGAGCGCTCCGCGCATATGGGCAGCGTGCTGCTCGAGGGGCTGCGCGAGCTTCAGCAGCGCTACGAGTTGGTCAAGGAGGTGCGCGGCAGCGGCCTCATGATCGGGATCGAGCTCGGCGCGCCCAGCTCGAAGATGAAGCGACTGAACTGGCGGCTCATCCACCTGGCGAGCGAGGGGCTCTTCCCGCAGCTGATCGTGATCCCGCTTCATCGCGACCACGGCGTGATCACGATGGCGGCCGGCAAGAACGACGTGATCAAGCTGCTGCCGCCACTGACGCTCTCCGAGGAAGAGGCGCAGAGCTTCCTCGGCGCGCTCGACGCCGTACTCGCCGACGTGCACGGAGCGTCGAGCAAGAACTGGGCGGTGGTGCGCGACATCGCCACCGCCACGATCCGCCGCCGCCCAACCCAGAACGGTGCGGGCCGGGACGGAGAGGTGCCCTTCCGCGGCACGCCGCTCGACCCCACGGGCGGGGACGCCTGCCTCGTCACCGGCGCGACCGGCTTCATCGGTGGGCGGCTCGCCCAGCGGCTCGTGCAGGACGGCTACCAGGTGCGCTGTCTCGCGCGCGCGAGCAGCGACACCTCGCGGCTCGACAAGCTCGACGTCGAGATCGCCACCGGGGACCTCACGAGCGCGAAAACCCTCGCCCGCGCCGCGGAGGGCTGCCGCTACGTGTTCCACTGCGGCGCGCTCGTGTCCGACTGGGCGACGCCGGGCGAGATCGCGCACATCAACGTCGAGGGCACGCGCAACCTGCTCGATGCCTCGCTCGGCGCCTCCGTCGAGCGCTTCATCCACTTCAGCACGACAGACGTGTACGGCTACCCCGGCGGTCCGGGGGTCGACGAGAACTACGCGGGCACGCGATTCCGCAACTGGTACTCGCAGACCAAGCGCGCGGCCGAGGACGAGGTGCGCCGGACGGACAAGGCACTCGACACGGTGATCCTGCGCCCGGCCACGGTCTACGGACCGGGCTCGGTCGACGTGGTCGGCGGGATCGCTCGCGCGCTCCGTGGCGGCAACATGCTGCTCGTGGATCGCGGCAGCGCGGTGGCGGGCCTCGTGTACGTCGACAACCTGGTGGACGCCGCGCTGCTCGCGCTGAGCCACGACGCCGCGCCGGGGCAGGCCTTCAACGCGAGCGACGGCCTCGACATCACCTGGAAGCAGTTCACCGACGGTCTGGCCGAGGGCCTGGGCTGCAAGGAGGTGCGCTGGAGCATGCCCTACTGGCTGGCGAACGGGATCGGCTTCTCGCTCGAGCAGGGCTACCGCGTTCTCCACAGGACGACCAAGCTGACCACGCCGCCGCTCCTCTCCCGCCAGGCCGTGCACGTGCTTGGCCGCAACCAGGACTTCAGCAACGACAAGGCGCGCGAGTTGCTCGGCTGGGAGCCGCGCGTGGACTATGCGGCCGGGCTCGAGGCGACGCTCGACTGGCTGAAGACGGACCTACTCGCCTAGGTCCACCGGCTCGCCGATCGGCAGCCAGCGCACCGAGCGGCGGAATTCCTCCGGCGCTCCCTGGAACTCGCGCTCGATCTCGTTGCGGCCCTCGCGGAAGTGCTTCCAGCCCTCGTAGTGGATGGGGATGACGGTACGCGGCTTGATCAGCCCGCACAGCTCCACGGCCTGCGTGGCGCTGAGCGTGTAGCGCAGCGGTCCGGTGACCGGGAAGCGGACGCCGCCCAGGTGGATCAGCGCGGTGTCGACCTGCAGGCGGTCCGCCACCTGGCGGACGCCGTCGTAGAGAACGGTGTCGCCCGAGATCCAGAAGACGCCGTTCTCCTGTCCGTCCCAGCGGAGCGCGAAGCCGATCACGTCGCCGACGATCGGGCGCGACAGCGGCGGCCCGTGGCGGCATGGAGTGGCCGTGATTTCGATCGTCGGTCGCCCCTCGGACTCGAGCGTGGTTGTTTGCCAGTCGGTGAGTCCGCGCGTCGCGCCACCGAGACGGCGCGCGCCCGGAACGGTCGTGACGACCGCACCCGCCGACGGCAGCAGCGCGCGCCCGGCAGGGTCGAGGTTGTCCTCGTGGTGGTCGTGTGTCAACAGGACCGCGTCGAGCTGTCCGAGCTGGTCCGCCGGGATCGCCGGGCCGGCCAGCTTCACCGACGACGTGCCCCAGCCGAAGTTGTACTTCTGGCCCGGTGCGTCGAAGGTGGGGTCGGTGAGGATGCGCCAGCCGCCGACCTCGATCAGCGCGGTCGGCCCGCCGATGTGGGTGATCCTGACGCCCTGCACTAGACGGCGGAGTCGAGGATCTCGGCGTTCTCGGTCTCCGGCGGCGTGCCATACGCGTAGACGACGAGGTCGACACTCCCGTGGTTCACCGACTGGAGCGGCGTGCCGGGTGAGATGTGGATGAGCGAGCCGGCCGGCACGTCGTGGCGCTCGGGCGGATCGCCCACGTACATCGACAGCGTGCCCTCGAGCACCACGAACGTCTCCTCCTGGATCGGGTGCCGATGACGTCTCCCCGCGGCGCCGGGCTCGTAGCGCCAGACGTTGGCGCGTGTGTGCTCGAAGCCAGCCAGTTCGCTCAGCTCTGTGACGTGGCGTGCCGGCTCGTCGGGCTCGTGCGGGCGCGTGATCCACTCGAGCTCGTCCGGCTTGAGTACGCGAAATGACATTCGGGCAGCGTACCGGGAGCGGGCCGCACCGAAGTGGTCGATGAGGCCGCACCGAATGGTTCGGTTAGCCCCCATTTCGAGGGTGTCGTCACGCGGCGTACTTTCGCCTCAGAGGGGCCAGCTCAGCGGCCCAAAGAAACACTCTGAGGAGGCGTTGTGCTCAGATTCTCTGACGCACGTAACTTCGGCCGGACACTGACCGGCCTGCTGCTGTTCGCCGGGCCTGCGCTGTTCCTGATCGCGACCGTGATCCAGCCGGACACCGATCACGACAACAAGCTCCGCGAGCTGAATGCGATCGCGGCGCACAAGGGGATGTACCTGTTCAGCGGCATCCTGTTCCTGATCGCCGGCTTGCTGATCGTCGCGCTCGGGCCGGGCCTGATGCGGCTGTTCCGCGGCCCGCAGGGCGTCACGGCCGGGCAGGTCGCCGGCGCGCTGCTGATGATCGGCGGCACGGTCACCTGCGGTTGGTACGCACTCGGCGCCGTGGAGTACGAGATGGTCAACCACACCGGGCTCGACCGGCAGGCGCTCGCCACGTTCCTCCACAAGGTGAACGGCGGCCCCAGCTCGATCCTGCCACTGGTCATCGTGTTCATGGTCGGCATTGTGATCGGCTCGATCATGCTCGCGGTCGCCAACTGGCGCACCCGCGTCGCCCCCGTTTGGGCGTCGGTTGCAATCGTCGTGGGTGGCGTCTTGACGGCGGTCGGCAGCGGCCAGCTGATCAGCATCATCGCTCAGGCCGTGCTCCTCGTCGGCTTCGGCACCATCGGCGCCAGCGTGCTCTCGATGAGCGACGAGGAATGGGATTCGCCGCGCGTTCGGGCAAGCGAGGCGAAGGAAGCGCCCGCCACCTCGGCGCCCGCGCCCGCGAGCTAGTCCGGTCTCAGCGAAAGCCGGTCGTCGCCCGTGCGCGGGATGGCGACGGCCGGCTTTTGCCTTTGGCGCGGTGCAAATGCACGGCGCATGCGCCGGATCCTATGCGCGCTCGACTTGTGAAACGTCGTGGACGGGTGAGATGCTTGGAGTGGACTCGAGGCCATGGCGAACGGCGCAAACGGCAGGCCAGCGCCACGGGCAGGCAAGCGCCCGGTGGCTACTCCAAGGGCGCGCGCCGGCGCCGCGTTCCTGGTCGGCGCGGGCGTGGCTGTGGCCGTGCTGCAGGTGCTCCAGCAGTCGGTGGCGCAGTTCAACCCGCGGCCGTCGATCTCCGTCCTCATCACGGTCGCGGTGGCGCTTGCGACCCTCGCGGTCGACCGTCTGCGTGCGCGCAAGCAGGCGCGCCAGGCCGCGGAGCAGCGTGAGCGCGAGCTTGAGCGCAGCCTGATCTGCTGGCCGCCGCCACTGCTCACCGAGGTCGACCGCTACGAGGTGGGCGTCTTCCCGCGCAGGCGGCTGCCACCGGGCGAGAAGGACTCCTATATCCCGCGCAGCGTCGACGACCGCCTGACGAAAGCGATCGCCGACTCGCAGTTCGTGCTCGTCTACGGTCCGCCGCGGTCCGGCAAGTCGCGCACGGCGCTCGAGTCCGCGATCAAAGCGCTGCCCGACACCGTGGTGATCGCGCCCGCTGGCAGCGAGGGCCTGCAGGACCTGCTCGACCTCGACCCGCCGATCCAGCCGCGGGCCTCGCAGGCGGTGCTGTGGCTCGACTCGCTCGAGCGCTACGACGACGGCATCGACCCGCTCATGTTCGACACCTTCGAGGAGCTCGACACGCCGGTGACGATCGTCGCGACGGTTCGCACCGACGACTACGAGAACCTCCTGAACGCGAGCGGCGAACGCGGCGATGCCGCCCGCGCGGTGGCCGCACGCGCGAGGGCGTTCGAGCTCGGCAGCGAGCTCGACCATGACGAGCTGAAGGAAGCGAAGCGCCTGTACCCGGACGAGGACTTCGCGAGCGGTCCCGGTCCGCGCTTCGCATCGAGCGGCAAGGAGGAGGTGGACCCGCCGAAGACGGAGCGTCCGCCGCCGCGCGAGGTCGACCCGCCGCAAACGCCGGCGCTGCGCGATCCGCTCTTCTCGCTGCCCGCGGCACTCGCGATCGTCGCCCTGCTGCTCGTGGCGATGGTCGCGCTGCTCACGAGCTTCACCAAGCCGGAGCCGCCCTCGCTCGGCGAGCAGGCGGACCAGATCAAGACCACCGCCGCCAAGCGCGGGCTGGTCCTCATCCAGGAGAAGAAGGTGGAGTTCCACGGCGACCCCTCGTACCTGTTCGCCTTCCAGGCGAGCAGCTTCCGGAGCCGGCTCGCCGGCGGGAAGGCGCCGCCGTCGGACGTGATCGAAATCTGGGATCCCGTGCGCGGCAAGCTCGTGCGCCGCTTCCACTTCCAGCCGAGCGAGCCGGGCGCCGAGTACCAGTACCGGTTCGCGGGGGACCTGAACGGCAACGGCGAGGCAGAGCTGATCGGCGGCTACGGCTTCCAGAACGACGCGAGCCTCGCCCTGCTCCCCTTCATCGTGTTCTGGAGCGACGGGGACCGCGCCTACAAGCTCGTCTCGCTCCAGCCGAACGCGCCCGCGCTGTCCGACAAGGCGCGTGCTACCGCGGCCGCAACTCCCTTCCTCGATGCCTACCAGCGCCCGATCGTGCTCACGGATCCCCGCGACAAACTCGAGCTGCACGGCTTCCGCGTGCAGGACTTCGCGGTGATCCAGAACCCACCGCGCCTGGTGAGCGCGCTCGTGGTCAAGCCCCGCACGGGGAGCTCGTCCGGCAGGGTCGAGCTCCAACCCAGCATCCCGCTGCTCTCGAGCGGCCAGCCCGCGCTAGAGCGCTGCACGCCCAGCGGCCGCGCGCGGCTGACATCGCCGTGGTCGCCGGGTCGTCTGCTCTTCCTCCAGATCGCGGAAGTCTGGGGGCCATTCATCAAGACGCGGGAATGCGTGCCGAGCTGACCGCACGCGTTTGACATACCGCGCGGTATTCGGATACCGTGCGGTATCTCAATCGACGGGCGGACAGGACGGTGACCCAGTGACTCAGCTTCCCCCCGGACCGCGAACCCCGCGTCCGATCCAGACGATCGGCTGGATCGCGCGCACCGGTCCCTATCTCGAGCGCTGCCGGCAGCGCTACGGCGACGTCTTCACGCTGCGCATTGCACAGGAGGGGGTCTGGGTGATGCTTGCCAACCCCGAGCACGTGCGCCAGGTCTTCACCGGCGACCCGAAGATCTTCCACGCGGGCGAGGCCAACGCGATCCTGCGGCCGGTGCTCGGCCCGAACTCCGTCCTGACGCTCGACGAGCAGCCGCACCTGGCCCAGCGCAAGCTGCTGCTGCCGCCCTTCCACGGCGAGCGCATGCAGCGCTACGGCGACGTGATGCGCGAGGTGGCCGAGCAGGAGATCGAGCGCTGGCCGGCGGATGAGCCGCTACAGCTCTGGCCGCGCATGCAGGCGGTCACGCTCGAGGTGATCATGCGCGCCGTCTTCGGCATGGAGGAGGGTGCACGCCTCGACCGCCTGCGCGAGGCCCTGCGCACCTCGATCGACTGGGCCACCCGCCCCGCGCAGATGATCACGCTCGCGATGCTCGGGCCGTCGCGCGTGGAGAAGCTGCCCTGGTTCGAGGACAAGTTCACCGACGTGAACGCGCTGCTGTACGAGGAGATCGGGAGGCGGCGCGACGCGGAGGACCTCGAACAGCGCGACGACATCATGTCCCTGCTGCTCCAGGCGCGGCACGAGGACGGCTCCCCGATGAGCGACGAGGAGCTGCGCGACGAGCTGATGACGCTGCTCGTGGCCGGCCACGAGACCACCGCCACGGCGCTCGCGTGGGGGATCGAGCGCCTCGTTCGCCATCCCGAGAAGCTCGACCGCCTGCGCGAGGAGGCGCTGGCCGGCGAGGGCGAGTACGCCGACGCCGTGGCCAAGGAGACGCTCCGCCTGCGGCCCGTGATCCCGATCGTGGTGCGCAAGCTCACCGAGCCCGTCGAGATCGGCGGCTACACGCTCCCGGCGGGCTACAAGGTCGCGCCGTCGATCTACCTGATGCACCGCCACGCGAGCATCTACAACCCCGATCCGTCCGCCTTCCGCCCCGAGCGATTCCTCGAGCAGCCCGCGGGCACGTACACGTGGATCCCGTTCGGTGGCGGCATCCGCCGCTGCATTGGCGCGAGCTTCGCGGTCTTTGAGATGAAGGTGGTGCTCGCCGCGATTGCGCGCAGCGTGGACCTGCGCCCGGCCCGGCCCGAGCGCGAGCGCGTGGTGCGGCGGGCGATCACGATGACGCCGAACCGCGGTGCCGAGGTGATCGCGCGTCCGCGGGTGCAGGCGGGGCAAGGGTCCGAGCAGGCCGTGGCCGCCTGATGGCGTCGCAACAGCGGCTCACGCGCAAGGAGAAGCAGGCCCACACGCGCTCGCGCCTGATCAAGGCGGCGGGCACGGTGTTCGCTCGGCGCGGCCTGCACCACGCGTCGATCGACGAGGTGGCCGAGCAGGCGGGCTTCACCAAGGGCGCCTTCTACGCGAACTTCGCGAGCAAGGAGGAGCTCTTCCTGGCGATGCTCGACGAGCGCTTCGCGGCACGGCTCGAGGAGCTCGAGCGCACGACCGCCGGCGACGAGGCGCCCGAGGAGCAGGCGCGCCAGGCGGGCGCCGAGTTCAGCCGAGCGATCGGCGCCGACCCCGAATGGGAGCGGCTGTTCTTCGAGTTCGCTGCGCACGCCGGGCGCAACGAGGAGTTCCGCAAGGAGCTGGTCAAGCGCTACCGCACGCTGCGTGGCCACATCGAGGAGCTCTACCGGCGGCGCATCGAGCGCGACCCCGAGATGCACGAGCCGCCGCTGCCGCTCGACCGCATAGCGCTGATGAGCTTCGCAATGGTCAACGGAATGGCGCTCGAGAAGATGCTCGAGCCCGACCTCGTCGACGACGAGCTCTACGGAACGATGCTGATGATCTTCTTCACCGGGCTGAGGACGCTCGTGCAGGAGGGCGCCGCGGTCCACGGCGGCTGAGCGTTCCCGGCGAGGATGGTGTGAGCCGCGTCGAGTAGCGCGAAGTCGGTGGGCGGGACGCGCAGGGTGCGGCAACCGGCCGCGGCGCCCGCCGCGATGTCGCTGGGCTCGTCGCCGACCATCCAGGACGCGCCGAGGTCGATGTCGAGCTCGCTGGCGGCGCGCAGCAGGAGTCCCGGCTCGGGCTTGCGGCAATCGCACCACGAGCCGATCGAGTGCGTGCAGTAGTAGGAGGCGTCGAGCCCGCCGATCAGCGCGCGCAGACGCCAGTCGACGGCAGCGAGCTCGTCTTCGGTCATGAGGCCGAGGGCCACGCCGCGCTGGTTCGACACGACGATGCACAGGTAGCCGGCGCGGCGGAGCATTCCCACGGCGTGCCCGGCGCCGCGCAGCAGCTCAACCTCGGCCGGCGTGCGCACGTACTCGCCGACGGCCGGCGCGCGGTTGAGAGTGCCATCGCGATCTAGAAACACAGCTCGCTGCATTTCCAGGTGATCGACCGCGAGGACTACCTCTTAATGGGTGTCAGCTTTATGACGAACGCGCGAATGCCGATAAGTCGCTCGTGCGCCCCTCCCTCCGGCTCGCAGTCCCGCTGCTCGTGGTCGCGCTTCTGCTCGGCGCGCTCGCCGCGCCCGCGCACGCCGCCACCTCGGTGGCGCCGTCAAAGGCGGTGTGGCCGTTACCCAACGTGCTGCCGCCGAAGTACAAGGTCACGTCGAACGCGGCGCTGAGGATCGCACTGGCTTCGCCAACCGGCCGCAAGCTCCGCGCCGATTACCCGGGCATTCGGGCGCAGGTCTACATCGCCGGCATCAACAAAGGGATCGGCTACTGGAGCGTGGAGTTCGAGGGGAAGAAGATGGCCCTCGGCGAGATCAAGGTGAACGGCGTGACCGGCACGGTGGTGGGGAGCTACACCGGCTGGCAGGCGGAGAACGCGCTCACGCGCGGGCACATGGCGGGCCTTGCCGACAGCTGGTGGCTTTGGCTGCCGCTCTGCCTTCTGTTCGTGGCGCCGTTCTTCGATCCGCGCCGCCCGTTCCGGCTGCTCCACCTCGACCTCCTGATGCTGCTCGCCTTCGGCGTCTCGCACCTCTTCTTCAACCAGGGGCACGTGCTGGCGTCGGTGCCGCTCGTCTATCCGGTGCTTGGCTACTTCCTCGCGCGGATGCTGTGGGCGGGCTTCCGCCCGCGCGTCCGGCGCGAGCCGCTCATTCCCTACGCGCGCTCGCGCTGGCTGGTGGCCGGGCTGGTGCTGCTGGTGGCCCTCCGGATCTTCGTCAACGTGGCCAACAACCAGGTGATCGACGTGGGCTACGCGGGCGTGGCCGGCGCCGATCGCATCGAGCACAAGCAGCCGCTGTACGTGGCCAACGACGCCCATGGCGACACCTACGGGCCGGTCAACTACATCGCCTACGTCCCGTTCGAGCTGGCCTTCCCGAACCACGGCGAGTGGGACTCGCTGCCGGCCGCGCATGCCGCGTCGATTTTCTTCGACCTGCTGGTGATCGCCGCGCTCTTCATGGTCGGGCGACGGTTGCGCGCAGGATCTGAGGGGCGGCGGCTCGGCCTGGCGCTGGCGTTCGCCTGGGCGGCCTACCCGTACACGATGTTCGCGCTCGCTACGAACACCAACGACGCTCTAGTTGCCGGGCTGCTGCTGCTCGCCTTCCTTGCAATCCGCTCGCCGGCTGCCAGCGGAGGCTGGCTCGGCCTCGGCGCGGCGGCGAAGTTCGCCCCGTTGGCGCTCGCCCCTCTGTTCGCGGTGGGCACCGGTGACAGGCGGTTGCGCTCGCTCGCGCTGTTCGGGCTGGCACTGATCACGGTCATCGCCGTTGCGCTGGGCGTCTACGTGCCGCGCAGCAGTTTCCACGACTTCTGGGCGTCGACGATCTCGTACCAGGTTCACCGCGTCTCGCCCTTCAGCGTCTTCACGCTCTATCCGTCGCTCGACTGGCTGGGGCCCGTGCTCTGGGCGGGGGCCGCGCTGCTCGCCGTGCTCGTGGCGTTCGTGCCGCGCCGGCGCGAGCCCGTGCAGATCTCCGCGCTCGCCGCTGCGGTGATCATCGCCACGCAGATCCCTGCCGCGCACTGGTTCTACTTCTACATCGTGTGGTTCGCACCGTTCGTGTTGATCGCGCTGTTCGCGGCGCACGAGGAGCGCCGGCCGGATCCTGAGATCATCGTCACACGCATCGCGACGCGGGATGACGCGCCCGTCGGCGCCCTCGAACCCGCGTAGCGCACGCTCCTCATATCGTTCCTGAGGACTGAGCAACCTCACACATTGCGCCGCCTGGCCGTTCGACACTTGGCGACCTGGTCCAAGAGAAGGAGCGTGAGATGACCGTCCTCGCAAGCAAGGCTCAGACCCTCCGCGAGCTGCACCGCCCCGGCGATCCCGTGCTGCTCGCCAACGCCTGGGACGCGGCCACGGCAAGGGCCGTGGTGGCAGCGGGCTTTCCTGCCGTAGCCACGACCAGCTCCGGCGTGTCGTGGGCGCTCGGTCACGAGGACGGTCAGGACACGCCGCCCGACGAGATGTTCGCCGCGGTCGCGCGTATCGCTGCGGCGGTCGACGTGCCGGTGACGGCCGACCTCGAGGCCGGCTATGGCCTCAGCGCGACGGAGCTGGTGGAGCGCATGCGCGACGCCGGCGCGGTGGGCCTCAACTTCGAGGACACCGATCACGACGCGCCCGGTCCCCGCTCGTTGGTGGACGCCGAGGCGCAGGCGGCCCGGGTGGCCGAGCTACGCGAGGCCTCGAAGGCTACGGATCACGACATCGTGATCAACGCGCGCATGGACCCGTACCTCCTCAAGATGGAGGACGCGCTCGAGGAGAGCCTCCGCCGCGCGCGCCTCTACCTGGAGGCCGGCGCGGACTGCGTGTTCCCCGCGGGCATCAAGGAGGAGGCCGACATCGAGCGCTTCACGAGCGAGTTCGATGCGCCCGTCAACGTGCTCCTGATCCCCGGCGTGCCCGACATCCCGCGCCTCGCCGAGCTCGGCGTCGGACGGATCAGCGTCGGCGGCGGCCTCGCGAAGGTGTCGCTGGCTTTCCACGCGCAGAAGCTCGAGGCGCTGCGCGAGGGCCAGAGCTACTGGTAAACGCGGCACTCATACATACGTCCAGAGCGGGCATGAAGCGGCGCCGGGCGGGGAACAGAGCCCGTACGCGCAGCATTGGGTGCTCTGCAGGTCCGCAGGTAGCCCCGCTCCGAAAGAATGGAACCCAGGCAACGGCCCTCCAACGGAGGGTCGTTTCCTTTCCGGAGGCGGCTAGGCGCGCGAGCCGACCGGAGTCAGGCCGAGGATCCGCTCCCAGAGGCCCGAGCAGAGGCTCGCGATTCGGGCGAAGACGCCGCGCAGCGGAGTGAAGTAGAAGAGCAGCGCGACGGCCATCCCGATCAGCGCCCCGCCCACCACGTCGGACGGGTAATGGACGCCAACGGCCACGCGCGCGTACGCCACGATCGCGGCGAGCACGAAGGCGATCGCCCCGATCGTCCGGTCGTACAGCCACAGCCCCATCGCCATGGCGAAGGCGCCGGTGGCGTGGTCGCTCGGGAAGCCGGGGTCACGTGCGTGCGAGATCAGCAGCTCGGCGCCCGGGTGAGCGACGAACGGGCGCTGGCGGGAGACCGCGTCCGAGATCGGCTGGACCAGCAAGAGCGCGACACCGCCCGCCGCGGTGGCGAGCACGGCGCCCATGCGCCGCTCGAGCCGATGCTGCCGCCAAGGAATGAGGAACGTCAGTGCGACGATTGCCACAATCACGAAGACCAGGTCGTTCGCCGCGAACCTCAGCGGGCCGTGCAGAAAGTCGGGGTCCCCGTCGATCGCCTTGTAGATGGAGTAATCCATCGAGCGACCGAACATAGCGGGCGAGGGCCGGTTCACCTGCGATCTTCTATTTGAATGCTCTTAGGTCTCTTACTCGCGCTTGCCGCGTCTGCACTGTTCAACGTGGCTGTGGCGATCCAGGCGTTGGACGCCCGCACGCTCTCGCCTGAGCTGTCGCTGAGGGTCGGGCTGCTGCGGGCGCTCGTGCGCCGCCGCCGCTGGCGCTTCGGCATGCTGCTGGCGCTGCTGGGGTGGCCGCTGCACGCGGCGGCGCTCGGCTCCGCGCCACTCACCGCGGTGCAGCCGGCGCTCGCAGCGGGGCTGCTGATCCTGCTGTTTGTCGCTTCCCGGACACTCGGCGAGCGGGTGGGTCCGCGGGAGATCGCGGCCGTGCTCCTCATCATCGCCGGCGAGGCCGGCATCGCCTGGGCGGCGCCCGACCGCAGCTCCACCCATGCCCACGGAGCCGGCCTCGTGGCCACGCTGGTGGTGCTGGGCGCTATCGCGCTCTTCCCCTACGCCTTCCGACACCGCCCGCATGCTCGCGGGCTCGCGCCCGTGGTGAGCGCCGGCGTGGCGTTCGCGATCAGCGGCTTCGTGACGAAGCTCGTGTCCGACGACCTCAGCTCGGGCGCGATCTTCACCGCCTGGCTCTGGGCGGACCTCGTGGGCGCGGCGGCCGTGATCGGCGTGCTCAGCGAGAACACCGCTTTCCAGTCGCGCCCGGCCAGCCAGGTGGCGCCCCTCGTGTTCAGCGCCCAGACCGTGATCCCCGTGCTGCTCGCCCCGCTCGTGGGCGGTGAGAGCTGGAGCGACACACCGCTCAGCGGCGGCGCAGTGCTCATTGCACTCGCCGCGGTGGTTGCGGGCGTCGTGCTCATCGCCCGCTCGCGCGCCGTCGGCTCGCTGATCTCGCGCCACGCCACCGAGCTCGGTGAGCTAGTCGTGGAGACGGAGAAGGAATGGGCAGGCAAGCACGCCCACCACCATGGTGGCGGCGCCCATCGCCAGGTACAGATGCGAGATGCCGACCTTGCCCGTGAGAGCACTCGCGATGGCTCCACCTGACGCCATCGCGCCGAGCAGGATCATGCGGCCGGCGATTCCGACGCGTGCCTGAAGTCGCTCCGGTGCGCGCCGCTGGCGCTCCCCGATTGCCACGACGCTGATCAGCCCCTCGTTGAACTCGTAGAAGAGCACGGCCACGAGCGCCGTAACGAGCGCGCCCACCACTCCGAGCAGCGCGATCGCGACCGGCGTGACGAGCAGGCAGCCGGCCATGACGACAGCGCCTCCGAAGCGGCGCGTAACGCCGGATGCGAGCACCGAGGCCGCGAGGAAGGCCAGCGAGCCGAGTGTCAGGATCGTGCCGACGGCGCCCGAGCCGAGCCCGACGCCGTCGCGCAGCAGCGGCACGAGCAGCGCGAACGACCCGGCGCCGACGAAGTTGAACGCCACCGCGATGACCGTGTAGGTGGCGATGCCGCGGTTGTGGACCATGAAGCGCACGCCTTCCCTGATGGAGGCGCTGCCCACCGGTTGCTCCGGCGCGCGCTCGAATGTGGTGCGGATGGCCGCGATCATCAGGGCCGCCAGCGCGACCGCCGCCGCCTCGCCGGCGAGCGCGAAGCCCGGGCCGACGGCGGCCACCAGCGCCCCGCCGAGCAGCGGGCCTCCGAAGAAGCCGATCGACCACGCGGCCGACAGCGCTGACTGTCCCTCCACGAAGCGCTCGGTGCCGACGATCGACGCCACCGCTCCGAACGCTGCGGCATCCACGAACACGCGCCCGGTGCCCACCGCGAACGCCGCACCGAGCACTACGCCGACGGGCGGCGCGCCGGCGAGCGTCCAGATCGGGATGACCGCCGCGAAGACCGTCTGCTCCAGGTGCCCGCAGAGCATCACGGTGCGGCGGGGGAAGCGGTCGCCGATCGAGCCGGCGATCAGCCCGAACACGACGTACGGGATCACGCTCACCGGGAAAATGAGCCCGGCCTCCGCCTGCGTGCCGCCGTTCTCGAGCACGAGCCACGGGAGCGCGACCTGCGACACGCCGATCGCGAGCGCGTCGAGTGCCTGCGCGAAGAGAAACAGTCGGCCGTCCCGGACGGCCAGCATCGGGCTACGGGTGAGGAACACCTAGGACCTCCTTGGGCGTTGGGGGTGCGGGCTGCTCGCCTCCGCTCGGGAGGCGGCGCCACTCTCAACGCCGGTCTTTGGAGGACCAGACGATGCGGACGTTCGGGTCTGTGAGGGGCATCGCCATGGCCCCGCCAGCATAACCCGGTCAGACCAGTTGTGGAACCGCGCGGGCCGTGAGCAGGCAGCCCGCGCCGAGGATCACGAGCGCCGACACCGCGGGCAGCGCGGTGACCAGGCGGCTCGACACATTCAGGCGCGTGGTGAGTTTGCGCGCGTAGACGACCGCCAGTCCGAGCCCCGTGAGAGTGCCCGCCAGGCCGAGGCTGAACATCGTGATCAACAGCAGGCCGAGAGCGATCTGATGCTGCGCGATCGCGCCGAGCAGGACGACCAGAGCGGACGGGCAGGGGATGAGACCCGCCGAGGCGCCCATCGCGACGATCCCCTTGGTCGTGAGGTCGTGCTCGTGATGGTGATGATGGTTGGCAGTTGGCGGTTGGCAGTTGGCATGTGAGTGGTGGTGGTTGTGGTGATGGTCGGTATGGCTCTCGGCCTTGCCAACTGCCAACTGCCAACTGCCAACTCGCTTGCGCAGCACCGCAGCTCCAATGCCAACGACCATGAGCCCCGAGGCGAGATTCAGCCACGGGTAGAGATCCTCCGGCAGGATCCACTGCGAGAGCAGCAGAGTCACGACCCCTAACGCGAACACGCCGATCGTGTGCGTGATCGTCACCGTCGCTCCCAGTGCGACGGCATGCCGCGCCGTCCCGCGCGTGCCAACCAGGTAGGCCGCGACCATCGTCTTGCCGTGCCCGGGGGCAAGCGCGTGCATCGCTCCCCAGGCGAATGCCGCCAGCAGGAAGAACACGAGCACGCCGCGCCCGGCGGCCGCGTCGGCGAAGACGCCCGCGAAACCGTCGCCCGAGCGGTTGTGCGTGGTCGACTCCCCGGCGCCCGCAGCCTTCGGCGCCGTCAGCGCGCCGTCACCCGGCTTGACCGTCAGCTCTGCCTCGCGCTGGTCGAGTGGGCTCTTCAGCATGTCCTGCGGGTAGGTGCGCAGGCCGTCGGTGGGATCGCCGGACGGCACGCTCGAGCGGACGTCCGTCCCGTTGCCCGGCTGCGCGACGATCGCCTTCCAGCCGATGCGCCCGGGGAAGGTGCCGTCGTGCAGCTCGACCGCCCGCGGGTGGGAGACCGCCACATAGAGCGGCACCACCACGCGGGTGAGCTTGAGGCCGCCCTGCCCGGGCGGGAACGTGATCTGCCCCGGCGCGCCGAAGCGCAGCGGCACGCGCCGGCCGTTCACCGTCAGCGCGAGTCCCTTCGCCACCTCCGCCTTCTTCCGTGCGAGCACCACCGAGGGCGAGAGGCCGCGCTCCTGGAACGTCGGGATCTCGGCCTGGTCGAGGATGTAGGTCACGTCCACACGGCTGCTCGAGACCTTGAGCTGGTCGAGGTGGTTGATGCTGAAGTTGCCGAGCGGATGGGCCGACGCGCTGGCCGCCAGGAGCGCGAAGGCGACGACAGTTATCAGCAGCGTCCGGGCCCTCATCCTGCGACCTGCGACCTGCGACCTGCGACCTCAGCCAGTGCGTGACGAGCCTGCGGCGCGTACAGTGGGTTGAAGCGAGGATTGAGCGCAAGGCTCTCACCAAGGTAGGCACGCGCCTCAGATGCGCGGCCGGCGGCCTGAGCGCTCAATCCCGCATGGAACAGGAACATCGGATCGCGGGAGCCGAGCGCCAGCGCCTTGTGGGCGAAGCGCAGCCCGGCGGTCGGCCGGCCAGCGCGCGTGAGCGCCCATCCGAGGGCGTCCGCCGAGCGCACGGAGGGCGCCTCCCTCCACGCG